>MFRJ01000119.1:13443-17629 GCA_001784535.1 Candidatus Melainabacteria bacterium GWA2_34_9 | reverse complement strand
TCCATCCAGCATGCACGAATTTGGAGGACAAGTCGGAAGCTATATAAAAAAAGCCCGCCAACAGGTCGCTGATTTTATTGGAGCGGCAGGTCCAGATGAAGTTATATTCACAAGTTGCGGAACTGAAAGCAGCAACACAGCCTTAAGAGGACTTACAAATCCTCATAAAAAACACATTATAACAACGAAAGTCGAGCATCCCTGCGTACTTAATGTGACTAAACAACTTGAAAAAAAAGGATATGAAACAACTTATTTGAACGTAAATTCAGAAGGTGAAATCGATCTTGATGAATTTAAAAACAGCATCAGACCAGACACAGCTATTGTGGCAATAATGTGGGCAAATAATGAAACAGGTGTTATTTTTCCTGTAGAAAAAATGGCGGAAATCACCAAACAAAAGAATCCTGAAATCCTGTTTTTTGTAGACGGCGTTCAGGCAGCGGGGAAAATCCCTATTAACATTAAAAACACCAAAATTGACATGCTTGGTATTTCCGGTCATAAAATTCACGCACCTAAAGGTGTTGGGGCTTTGTATATTCGTAAAGGAACTCTCGTTACTCCATTTATGCTCGGAGGACATCAGGAAAGAGGCAAAAGAGCAGGTACAGAAAATGTTCCCGGAATTATAGCAATGGGGACCGCTTCAGAAGAAGCTTTAAACTTCCTCGACGATGAAGCAACTAGAGTAAGACAACTCAGGGATAAACTTGAAAAAGGTATCTTGGAACGAATTTTTAATGCGCGGGTTAACGGTTCAAGAATTAACAGAGTTCCTAATACAACCAATATTAGCTTTGAATACATAGAAGGTGAATTAATTCTTTTGCATTTAAGCGATCTTGGAATATGCGCAAGCTCCGGAAGTGCATGCACCAGCGGAAATCTAGAACCAAGTCATGTTTTAAGAGCTATGGGAGTTCCTTTTACAGCAGTACATGGAAGCATCAGGTTCAGCTTAAGCAGATATACGACTGATGCGGATGTTGATTACATTCTTGAAAAACTTCCGGAAGTTATCAACAAACTTAATATACTTTCTCCGTTCCAGAAAGAGCTGAAAGAATTAAAAGAACTAAAACGTGGCTGTGCTTCGCCAGGAAAAGAAAAAGGCTGCTGCAATTCCGGCAATTGTCATCATAATTAAAAACTTTACAAAAAACCATAAAACTCTTTTATGTACTTGATTTTTGTTGTTTAATTTATTTAAAGAAATATTTTAACCAAAGGAGTTTTATTTATGATTAATTATTGCTGGAAAAATACTGATTCTACAGTGGTGGGTTCAGAACATGGAATTAATGCACAAAAAGAATTTGACAATCATAGAGAAAAAATAGCTGAAATAGTTTCTAATCTTTATGCAAAAAAAGATACCCCCGGAAACTGGCTTAAATGGATGAATCTTGGTTATAATCAAGAATTAGTCAACGAAATTAATCAATATGCCCAATCAGTAAAAGGCAAATTCGATAATTTACTGGTACTCGGTATCGGTGGATCTTCTCTTGGAGGAATATGCGTCACAGAAGCCATCCTAAAGCCTTACTGGAACTTGCTTGATAAAGAAGCAAGAAACGGTATGCCAAGAATATTCTTTTTAGACAATATTGATCCAGACCAAATAAACGGTCTTTTAGGTACATTAGACCTTAAAAAAACTCTTGTAAACGTTATAACAAAGTCAGGAAACACCGCAGAAACCATGTCTGCTTTTATGATTGTAAAAGCCAGACTAGAAATAGAACTAGGCGCTTCCTATAAAGAAAATATCGTTGCAACAACAGATGAAAACAAAGGCATACTAAGAAATATTGCGACAGAAGAAAACTTTAAAACTTTTATAGTGCCTGATGATGTGGGCGGAAGGTTTTCAATATTTTGTGCAGTTGGGCTTTTACCGTTCGGACTAGTCGGAATCAATATCTCTGAGCTTTTAAGAGGCGTAAGAGAAATGGATTCCGAACTTAAAAATACAAATATCGATGAAAATATCGCGGCACAAAACGCTTTAATTCATTATTTAATGGACAAAAAAGGCAAAAATCTTTCTGTAATGATGCCTTATTCAAGCAGATTAAAATATGTTTCTGACTGGTACGTTCAACTTTGGGCGGAATCTCTCGGCAAAGAAGTTGACCTTAATGGAAAAGTTATTCATGCAGGGCCTACGCCGCTCAAAGCACTTGGTGCTACAGATCAGCATTCACAGGTTCAACTTTATAATGAAGGACCTAACGATAAATTAATCAGCTTTGTTAGAGTTGACAAATTTGACACAACACTCGAAATTCCTTGTATTTATGATGAAGATTCCGAGCTTGGATATCTTTGCGGAAGAACTGTAAACGATTTAATGAACGCGGAAGCTGACTCAACAAGAATTGCTGTAACAGACTACAAACGTCCGAATATTACAATTACGCTTCCTGCAATCAACGAATACTACTTAGGACAGCTTTTATACATGCTGGAAGTTCAGACAGCTATTGCAGGAGCTCTTTATAACATAGATACCTTTAATCAGCCGGGTGTAGAACAGGCAAAGAACTATACCTACGCGCTTATGGGCAGAAAAGGGTACGAAGAAGTGGCTGGCAAATTAAGCAAGAAGATCACCTGCGTATAGAAAATCACTAATCCCTGCAATAAATCCCGTAGACCAACACCCCTGAAGATTAAATCCTCCGGTAAGCCCATCTATATCCATAACTTCCCCGCAAAAATACAGCCCGCTTATAAGTTTTGATTCCATAGTTTTAGGATTAATTTCTTTAAGACAAACTCCTCCTGTCGTGACGATTTCACCTTCCGGCTCGGGAGAAATTACTGCCAATTCAGTTTCTGTAAGAATTTTGAGGATTTTCTTCCTGTCTTCTTTAGTAATCTGGCTGGTTTTTTTATCTGTATCAAGTTTTGATTCTTCCAAAAGTGCATCAATCAAGGATTTAGGAAGATATTTCTTTAAAATATTAGATAAACTTTTATGAGGATTAGAATTAAATTCCTCCAAAAGCTCTTTTTCAAAAATTTCTCTATCAAAATCAGGCAAGAAGTTTATTTTTAGCAATAATGGATTGTTTTTTGAATAATCAATTATTGCACAATACGCGGAAGTCTTAAAAATAACAGGTCCTGAAATCCCTTTATGTGTATAAACAAAATCTCCTTTAATCTTTGTAACCTGTTTATTATTGAAAAAAGCTGAAATTTCGGCATTTTTTACAGAAACTCCCGCGAGTTTTCCAACGAAATTTTCTTTTGTACGAAGAGCTGTCAGCGATGGTTTTAGCTCTGTTATAGTATGTCCAAAGCTTTTAGCCAATTCATACCCGCTACTTTGTAAATCCCTTGAGCTTCCTCCGGTTGCAATTATTACTTTATCGTATATTTTAGTGAAATTTTCCATCTGTACAACAAATTTGTCGTCTTTTTTAATTATTTTTTTAGTTGCAGTATGAGCAAGTATATTTATTGAAAGCTTTTGTGTTCTTTCGATAAGCATATCTCTAACAGTGGAAGCCTTGTCAGTAGTCGGAAATATCCTATTGTCTTCCTGAACATAAGTTTTTACCCCGTGCTGATAAAACCAGTCCAGAGTTTCTTTCACACCAAACCTGCTAAAAGCTGAATATAAGAACTTTTCGCCTCTCGGATAATTAGAAGCAAGCTCTTTGTAATCATAAATTTTATTCGAGAGATTACATCTGCCGTTACCGGTATAAAGAATGGTTTTTAAAGGAATATCTTTTTCAAAAATGTCAATGTGAGTTTTACAGGAAGAAGTTTCAGCAGCGGCAATAGCCGCCATAAAACCTGCCGGGCCTCCGCCAATTATTGCAATATTTTTAGTGTTCATAAAATCTAATAACCCGCATTGCCGACAGCTTTTTGCCCCGGTAAAGGAGGTTCAACTGTTTTTTTAATTCTAACCTGTGTAATCGGAACAGGAGCAGGACTAAAATCTCTTAAAGAAGCATTGTTTGAGGGGACAGGTGGAGAATCATCATTGTAAGAACTTTCAGGTTGTTGATTTTGAACTGAATTAGTTTTTGGTTTTGTTTCTTCAAAATTCAAATTATCAAGATCCACGTTTGATTTATTAAATTTTACATTTTGATTGCCTTGCGTTGTGTCAGCGTTTCCAATAGTTTCTTTCACTATTTCGCCACTAGCATTA
>MFRJ01000119.1:0-13425 GCA_001784535.1 Candidatus Melainabacteria bacterium GWA2_34_9 | reverse complement strand
TCCAACCCATACTCCGGTAACAATATCAGGAGTAAAGCCCATAAACCACGCATCTCTATAACTATCAGTAGTACCCGTTTTGCCAGCAGAAGGTCGTCCTATCGCGGAAGCCCTGCCGGTTCCCTGTTTAACCACCTGCTTGAGCATTTCAACCATATAAGCCACTGTTTTTACATCAATAATTCTTTTATAATTGTTATTTGCCTGATATACAATGTTTCCTGTAATTGTTTCAACTCTTTCCACTGCATACGGCTCAACTTTTACACCGCCATTGGCAAATACACCATAAGCTGTAGCCATATCTATAAGTTTAACAGCACTCGAACCTAAAGCAATAGTAGGATCATGAGCTATAGGGGTAGTTATTCCTAGTCTGTTCGCCATTCTTATAACATCTTCTACACCCACATCCTGAATTAACTTTACTGCGATAGCATTTGAAGAATATGCAAGCGCTTTATATAAAGGAATTTCACCTCTATACTTGCCTCCATAGTTTCCTGGAGACCAATTTCCTATTTTTATAGGTTTGTCAGGATATTTTGTAAAGGGAGTTAATCCTTTTTCCATTGCAGTTGCGTATACAAATACCTTAAAAGAAGAACCGGGCTGTCTTACTGCCTGAGAAACTCTGTCAAATTGTGTTTCTGAATAATCTTTCCCTCCAATATACGCCAATATCTGTCCTGATGTTGTATCATATGAAATTAAAGCTGCCTGATTATAAGGTTTACTTAATCCCCATTCTCTCATGCCGGTTCTTAAGCTTTTTTCAGCTGCTTTTTGCATATCATAATTCAGGGTTGTATAGATTTTATAGCCACCCTGAATTATTTCATCTTCCGTCAAACCTGCTTTTTCTTTTAATTCTCTCATTACAAAATCATTAAAATATGGAGCTTTTTTAAGCGCAGTACGCCGAGCTTCTTCACTTAGCAATACTTTTGCATTATTTGCTTCGCCAGCTTGTTCTGCGGTAATAAATCCTTCTTCAACCATTCTTTTTAATACTTTAGATCTTCTTTTTAAAGCAAGTTCCATATTTTGGTAGGGTGAATACACTGAAGGCGCTTGAGGAAGCCCTGCAATTAATGCACTCTCTGAGAGATTAAGTTCTTCAACTTTTTTATTAAAGTAGATTTCCGATGCTGCTTCAACGCCATAAGCGCCTTCACCGAGATAAACATTATTCAGGTACATTTCAAGTATCTGATCTTTTGGAATAGTTTTTTCTAAACGATAAGCGATGATTAATTCTTTGAATTTTCTGTCAAAAGTCTTTTCCTGTGAAAGAAAGAGAATTCTTGCAAGTTGTTGGGTTATTGTACTTGCACCCTGAACAATTCTTCTTGCCATAATATTTGACATTGTAGATCTTGCAAGAGCTACAGGGTCAAAACCTTTGTGGCTATAGAAATTTTTATCTTCAATAGCTACTATTGCCTTTTTCAAACTGTCAGGCATTTGATCAACAGAAACCTTTTCAGATTTATAAGCCCCAAAAGTCTTTATTACAACATCATCGCTGGAAACTATTTGCGAAGTCAAAGTAGGCTCATATTCGGCAAGCTGTGAAATTGTAGGCAAACTATTAAAATAAAGCAGTAACGCCATTCCTGCCGCTAACGCAGAAGCGCACAATATTACAAAAAAGTACTGAAAACCTTCAGTTTGCCTTTGTTTTTTGAATTTTTTTCTATTATATGAAAAATATGGATCTGACATTACAAAATCTTTCTTTCAATTCTTATCCCATACTAGTATTTCTCATTTAAATTATATTACTTAAAAGAAAAAAAGGGCAAAAAGTTAATATAAATACCAGATACAAAAATACTCCATAATAATGATTCAATTTACCCTACATTCAGCTATAGTATTTCTGTGTTTTTTATTTAGGTTTACCAATCATAGTTACTTTAAAAAACCAAGGCTAGGGCAACACATACCATATTAGGCGGGAGTGAGAAATTTTGGCAGTACAAAGAAATAAAAAGTCCGCTGTGGACTTAACAGTTATTAGCGGAAATACAGTAAGAAAAACAAAGTCTTACAATGATATTGATTTAAACAACTGGAGGGCTTATGACCATGTGGACACAGGCACACTTTGGATGTTCCCCTCAAGAGCAAAAGGAAATGGTCATAAATTCAACTATCACGGAAATTATATTCCTCAAATAGCTGAACAGCTTTATAATAGATATACAAAACCAGATGATGTTGTTCTTGACTTATTTTTAGGTTCAGGAACTTCTGCAATAGAAGCTATAAACATGGGAAGAAAATGTATCGGTGTAGAATTAAAACCTGAACTAGCTTCACAAGTTGAAGATATTATTAAAAACCATGGCGGAAAAAATCTTGTAGAAGTTATAAGCGCGGACAGTACTTCTCTGGAAGCAAAACAGGGTATCGAAAATGCTCTTTATTCTTTCGGAAGAGAAAAAGCACAATTTCTAGTGCTTCATCCTCCTTATGCGGATATTATAAAATTTAGTGATAAGGCAGAAGACCTTTCAAATTGTGAAACAACAGAAGAATTTCTTGAAATGTTTAAAGGTGTGGCTAAAAACGGGTATGACTGCCTTGAGAGCGGAAGATATGCGGCTTTAATTATAGGTGATAAATATTCAAAAGGTGAATTAATTCCTTTGGGCTTTCTTTGTATGCAAAAAATGAACGAACTAGGCTTTAAAACAAAGTCGGTTATCGTTAAAAACATAGAAGGAAACGAAATTGGCAAAGGACGAACAGGTAATCTCTGGAGATACCGGGCTTTAGCCGGTGGTTTTAATATCTTTAAACATGAATACATTATGATTTTTCAAAAAAAATAAAGGAGCATAGATCCTTTGTTTTTTTGATTAAATTACTTAACTAAATTCTGTAATCAACACTTTTAGCAGGTATTAAATTTTCCCATTCTTTAAGATTATGAAATTCAATGGTTCCCTTTTTCGGCAATTTTTGTATAAGTACTAATGCAGCTTCCTTTGGGGTTTTTCCTTTCCCAGTTGTATAAAGACGCTCTATATGGTTTTCGCTAATTTTATTCGTAATAGAACCGGTAAACGCAGAA
Source organism: Candidatus Melainabacteria bacterium GWA2_34_9 (assembly GCA_001784535.1). Classification (GTDB taxonomy): domain Bacteria; phylum Cyanobacteriota; class Vampirovibrionia; order Gastranaerophilales; family UBA9971; genus UBA9971. The sequence continues at coordinate 10,340 of MFRJ01000119.1, read as the reverse complement.
CCAAGCTTTTTATCAACAAACGCTGCGGCATATTCTCCATTAGGAAGCTTGGAGCTTATTATTCTTACATTATTTTTGGTTAAATTTTGAGCAAAACTTTTAAGTTGAGGTTGAGCTATTTGCATTTTTACCTTCTTTTTTTAAATTATTTAACCTACTATTTAAATGAACCTGAAAATAAAAAATTGCTGTCCAGTTTATTATAAATAATTATCAAGAACGCCTTAATTCCTAATGGCAAAAGAAATATAACAATTAAAACTCAATTTAATATTTTGTAATATTAAAAAACTACTACCAAATTTATCTGGTTGTTGCTAAAATTTATTCTAAATAGAAGAAAAATCTAACTTTTGAAAGCTGTCGAATAATGTCTAAAAAAACTTTAATATCTATAGTTATTTTGTGTGTTTTAACAATTTTAAGCATTTGGGTATTTTTCTCTGATTCAGGCGAAAAAGTTAAACCAAATCTAGAAACCCCTTCAGCAACAAAAAATGTTGATAATGAACAAGTAAAAATCATAGATATAATTATCACAGAAACTACTGAAGGAAAAAAATTCTGGGAAGTAGTAGCTACAAGCGCAAATTACGATAAAGGAGTGGATATAGCCACTTTAAAAAACGTAAAAGGCAATTTTTACAAAAATGATGTTGTAGTTCTTAGTGTTGAAGCTCCTCTTGCTATTTATAACAGCACAAAAAAAGAAGTTATTTTAAAAAATGGAGCAAAAGCTGCAAATAATAAAAATGTGCTTATAACCGCCAAAGAAATTTGCTGGGCGGGAAAAACCGATATGATAACAGCAAAAGGAAACGTTAAGATAACCCAGGATGACAAAATGCTTACTACAAGCGATAAATCAGTATTTAATTCTGATTTTACCAATCTCAAACTTAGCGGAAATTCAAACAGCTATGTGTATAGATAAAATTTATTTTAAGAACTCGAGGATGATTTAAACAGAATGAAAAAGCAAACAATAATAAAAATATTAATTACTACAGGAATAATTTCTCTTACGTGTTTGTCGGTTCTGACTTATGCGGAAAATATTAATATTCAGGCAGACAAACAGACTTTTGACGGAAAAACAACAACTTTTGAAGGCAATGTAGATGTAGATTATCAAAACATAAATGTAAAAAGCCCGAAAGTTCTCGTAAAAAGTGATGCTACAGGCAAAACAGAAACAGCAACTTTCTTGAACGGAGCACATGCCGTTAAAACAGACGGCTACTCACAAAGCGACGTAAAAGCTAACATAATAAGTTTATCATTATTAAAAAACAGAATTAAAGCCGAAGGCAATGCAGAATCATCTGTTTTCGAAAACAAAAAACCCATTGTCCATATAACAGCTGATACCCAAGAGTTTGACATAGCTAAAAATGTTATAGTAGCTACTAATAACGTAAAAATAACTTATCAGGAAATAAATACAATATCTAATAAAGCGAGAATAAGCATCGATGGCAACGGCAATCTTAAAAAAGTTGAACTTCTTGGCGATGTAACAGTTAATCAGGAAAAAAGTAAAATAAAAGCCGCTGATGTGCTTTATAATCCTGTTACAAACGAAATGGTAGCCTACGGAAATGTAAATTCCAGAACGATTCTTGATGACGGCACGCCGGTTGATATACAATCAGAATTCCAACAATATGATAAGACAACGCAAACACTTATTACAAGCGGACATGTGAAAATAAATTATAAAGAATATATTGCAACAGGACCTAAAGCCATTTTTGTTCCAGATGCAGCTGCAGCAAAGAAAAGTAATTCAAGTAAGCCTAATAAAATTATTTTTACAGGAAGAGCCAAAATTATTGAAGGCGAAAGACATGTTGAAGCCGACAAAATAGAAATAACAGTAAACCCCAAAAATTTTACAGCTGAAGGCAATGTAAAAACAAGATTTACACAGGTCAAAGGCTTAAAAGAAATGAAAAAGGGTTAAAACACAGGAAAGAAAAATAGAGTTGAAATATGCCAATAATTGCACAAGGACTAAAAAAAATATATAACGACAGAACTGTCGTAAACGAGGTTTCATTTGAAGTAAATCCCGGAGAAGTTGTAGGACTTCTTGGACCAAACGGCGCAGGGAAAACCACAACTTTTTATATGCTTGTCGGGCTTGTAAAACCAAATGAAGGAAAAATTATTCTTGACGGTCAGGATTTAACCTCCATGCCTATTCATATGAGAGCAAGAGCAGGAATCGGCTATCTTCCTCAAGAAACTTCAATTTTTAGGAAACTTACGATTGAAGAAAACATTGATCTTGTTCTTGAAATGAACAAAAAATTGACAAAACCTGAAAGAAAAGAAAAAATGGAGTCTCTTCTTGAAGATTTTGGACTTACAAAATTACGGAAAAGTCCGAGCGTACTGCTTTCCGGGGGAGAAAGAAGACGTGTTGAAATTGCACGGGCTCTTGCAGCCGATCCTAAATTTATCTTACTTGATGAACCCTTTACAGGAATTGACCCTATTGCTATTCTTGATATTCAACAAAACATAAAAGCTCTTGTAGATAGAGGCATTGGCGTTCTTTTAACAGACCACAACCCAAAAGCTACTTTGTCTATAACAACCAGAGCCTATATAATTTTTGACGGCTGTATAAAGGTAAAGGGTACCAGTCAGGAAGTCTCTGAAAACCCTATCGCAAAAAAATTCTACCTTGGAGAAGACTTTGAGCTTTAAGTTTATGACTATTCTTGATAGATACATATTTAAACAAGTATTAACCGCTACTCTGGTCGGGATAATTCTATTTATTGTAATCTGGATATCTCCTGAAATACTGTTCAAAATTATAAGAAATACAATTTACGGGCAGATTACTCTTGAAACAGCCGTAAAACTTTTTTTCCTCGAAATCCCCGAAATTTTAGGAAAAGCCATTCCTGTCGGATTAATGATAGGAAGTTTATTTGTTTTTGACAGGCTGAGCAAAGATTCTGAACTTACCATAATAAGAGGCATCGGCGTCAGTGTTCAGAGATTGTTTGTTCCGATAATAATTTTAAGTATTATTGGCGCAGGGATTTGCTATTTTGTCTACAAAGATTTAATTCCTTATAGTAATTTTGAAATTAAAAAAATCAAAAATGAAATTTTTCAAAGCCATTTTGTATATATGGACAAAACCGAAACGGGAAAACCCAAAAATGTACTTATAATAGGTGGTTATAATGGAAATACAATTTATTCAATAAAATATTTAATGTTTTCTGATATTGTAAGCTCTGACACACCGCTCATTAAATCTATAATTACAGCTGATAATGCTGAAATCAAAAAAGGATATTGGATTTTAAATAAAGGAATCGAATATAAAATTGCAGCAAACGGTGTTTATGAAAAAATAATACCTTTTAATAAAATGAGAATTTTGGACGAAAAAGCTTCAGAAAAAGCTTCTAAACTTCTTTTTTATTCAACAAAAAGAGCAAAAGAAATGACCAACACCGAGCTGAACAACTATATGGCTGTTTTAAAATCGGTTGATATGGATGATGAATACAGATTTGCTCTAAGCAAATATTATCAGAGATTTGCTCATTCACTGGGATGTCTGTTTTTTGCAGTATGCGGTGTTTTATTAGGATTTAGCAGACCCAGAGAAAAAAGATTCATAGGCTTCTCAATAGGCGTTTCTTTAATCTTTGTTTATTACATAATTTTGCCGTTTCTTGATTTGCTTGCGCAAACAGGAGTCCTTACGCCACTTTTAGCAGCATGGACTCCAAATTTAATTTTATTAACGGCAATATACAGCCTTATCAAATACAAAGAACTTTAAATACGAAGCGGGAGTTTAAACTGAGAAGTCCGCTGCTCCTTTTTCCCATTCTTCCTGATTAATTTTGCAGGCATGACTCCAGAATTTTTCTATTGTATAAAATTCTCTTTCTTCTCTATGCATAATATGCACGATGATATCGCCATAATCCAGCAAATGCCATCTATTTTTTAAATCTGTCTCAATTCCTTTAGGATTTACTTCAAAAACTTTCTCGACGATATCTTCGACATATCCGGAAAAAGCTCTTACCTGAGTGGTTGTTTCAGCGCTGCATATTACAAAATAATCCGCTATTGTAGAAACATTTCTGATATTTAAAATTGTTATATCTTTTGCGAGTTTATTATCAAGAATTTTAGCTATAGTACATGCCATTTTGTAAGAATTTTCGTTTACCAACAATTTTCTCCTTATTTATAATATCTATTTTTACTACAGTATATAAGCTAAACAATGCTTTGCATACTCTTCAAAATTTAAATATTATACCCATATGTTCACCATCTTATTATACCGCCAATACTTAAAACTAGTAGCATAACTATAGCAACGACATAGGTTAGCAGAGTTATATTAAAATATTTATGCTTTGCATAGAATAAAAACAATAAATAAAAAACAGGGTTTCACTTAGGAGGAGAAAATGTTAACACAACTAAACTTTCAAGCACCATCAACCGAATTAAAAAAATTAAGTAATATTTGGTTATTATTATCAGGATTTACATGTAATTTAAAATGCAGACACTGCTATTTAAGCTGCAGTCAAACTAACAAAACAAGAGGATTTCTTAATCTGGACAAAATAAAAACAGCACTCGACGGAATAAAAAATACTCCGATTGAAGAAATTTATTTATACGGAGGAGAACCTTTTCTTAATAGAGACATAAACAATATAATAAGACATTGTTTAAAAATCACAAATGTAACAATGGTAACAAACGGAACATTAATTAATGATAAAAAAGCGAGATTTTTAAGACAAATAGAACAGGATCATGATTATGAACTGATTTTCAGAATAAGTTTAGATCATTATACAGAAGCTAAAAATGACGAAATAAGAGGAAAAGGCTCTTTCAAAAAAATAATGTCCGGTATAGAAAACCTTGTAAATTACGGTTTTAACCCAATAATTTCTGCGGTTAATATTTGGGACGAAGATGAAGCCAGTTTAAAAGAAGGTTTTTTAACTTTATTGTCAAAACTTGATTTTCAACCAACAGATATTAATGTAAAAATAATTCCTGTCATTAAAGCCGGAGAATATGAAAAAAATTATTCTTCATATGAAGAAGACGATATAGTTACAAAAGAAGGGGTGAAAAACTGCAATACCGATCTATTTGATTGTACAAATTCACGAGTTGTAACAGATACAGGTATATATGTCTGCCCTGCTCTTCTAAATGATCCACGAGGAAAAGTTGGCAACACTCTTTCTGAATCCTCTAAAAAATTCTATCTAGAACCAAATATCTGTTATTCCTGTCAAACAGGTAATAGAAATATGTTTACAAACAATTGGAATATCTGAAAACATATCATGCCCCGTTGTCCAGACAGAAAATTTTTTAAGTTACTATACTATGCAGCCATTTGTTGTTCTTTGTAATAATTAACTGGTTTATGTAAATTTTTAAAATAAGATAGGAGATTGTTATGGTTAATGAAAAGTATTTTCCTTAACCCAATTCAAATAACCCTCAAGACCTGCTTCTACAGGAAGCATTATGACTTCCGGCAGTTCGTAAGAATGATTCTCCATAATAAAATTTTTGACGTTCTCAAACAAACTTCGCTGTGTTTTTATGAAAAGAATACATTCGCTGTCTTCACAAACTTCGTCCTTCCAGGAATACACCGAAGTTACGCCTGAAATTATGTTTGTACAGGCGGCAATTTTGTTTTTTATCAAGCCATGAGCAATCTTTTTAGCTTCTTCTGTATTGGGAGTGGTTGAAACTACTACGCAATAAGACATGTTTTCTCCTTTTTTATACAAAAAGCCGGTTATTACACCGACTTTTTAAACTTTATAAACTTATTGGTTTATTATACAGCGATTAAACCGTTTTGTTGTTCTTCGTTATAAGCAACAACAGGAATCTGTGTTCCAACGATTTCGTTGATGATATATTCAGCCATCCAAGCAAAATCAGGAGTTTTTGATGCTGTATTTTTTAAGATTTCTATGGTTGAACCGCCCATTCTTATGATAGCCATTGCAGCAAGTCCTCTTGCAGCACCTTTAACTGTCATTAAAGAATTTATAAGATAAGGTACGGTTTTTATGCCGAGTTTAACGATATTGTTTTCGATTTCTGCTCTTAACGCCGCGTCACAGTTTTCAGCAGCTTTTAAAAGATATCCGATATATTTTGATAAAGAAAATTCTGTATTATTTTCGTCAACGAACTCAAGATTGCCGATTATATTTGAAATTTTGGAAGCAATTTCTTTTGTTTCGCTTGTAGCTATTATATTTTTTGGATCTAAAGCGTTCATCACTTAAACTTTCTAAACAAATGTACTTTTTACACTTTTATTTTTAACATGATTATTCTACCCAGAAAAAATTGAAAAATTAAAAATCCTTACATATTCTTTATATGAATATAAAGTTTATGAAGCTAAAAAATTGTTAGGTGGCTTATAAAGATTTTATAAAGATCGGGGGTTTTTAATTATCCAACGCTTCTTTAAGAAGTTTGTTTATGGCTTCGGGGTTTCCTCTGCCTTTGGTTTCTTTCATTACCTGCCCTACAAAAAATCCAAACAACTGCGGTTTGCCTGACTTATACTTCTCAACTTCGCTTGCATTTGTCTCAAGGATTTTCTTTATTGTATCTTTAAGCGCGCCTTCATCAGAAATTACGCTCATTCCCTGCTCTTCAACCATTTTTTTAGCAGAGCCGCCTTTTTCTAAGAGAGGCTCAATTAATTTTTTCGCAATATTATTTGAAATCGTTCCTTTATCGATCAATGCAATCAATTCAACAAGGGATTCAGGAGTTAATTCTGTTTTATCAATAGTGGTTTTATGTTCATTCAAATAAGCCGTAATATCACCCATTAGCCAGTTAACAGCAGATTTGACATTTGCTTTCAGGTCAATTACCTTATCTAGAAAAAACGCCATTTCCATTGAATTTACAAGGACATTCGCATCATATTCGGACAAACCCAACTCGTAAATATATCTTACGCGTTTCTGCGCGGGAAGTTCTGTCATTGTTTCCCTGATGCGATGCACCCATTCGGCATCTATTTCCATAGGAACTAAATCAGGTTCAGGGAAATATCTGTAATCATGCGCTTCTTCCTTGCTTCGCATAGAAATTGTAATTCCTTCATCTTCTTTCCAGAGGCGGGTTTCCTGAACAACTTTTCCGCGGGACTCAATAAGCTCAACCTGTCTTTCAACTTCATATTCAAGAGCCCTTTGCAAAGCCTTAAAGCTGTTCATGTTTTTGATTTCGGCTTTTGTGCCCAATTCTTTTTGTCCGATAGGTCTGATACTGACATTTGCATCGCATCTCAAACTGCCTTCTTCAAGGTTTCCGTCGCAAACCCCGAGATACCTCACGATATTTCGCAATTCTTCCACATAATTTCTGGCTTCTTCAGGTGAATTAATATCCGGCTCGCTCACTATTTCAAGAAGAGGAACACCAGTTCTGTTATAATCCACAAGGCTATAAGTAGAACCTGCAAGTCCTGCTGCTCCTGCATGAACTAATTTTCCGGCATCTTCTTCAAGATGCGCCCTGTTAATTCTTATTACTCTGCCGTTTATTTCTATATAACCGTTTTTGCAAACAGGCATATCAAATTGAGAAACCTGATAATTCTTTGGTAAATCAGGATAAAAATATTGTTTTCTGTCAAATTTTGAATGACGTGCAATTTCGCAGTTAAGCGCGAGTCCTGTTAAAATTGCATATTCAAGTACTTTTTTGTTCAAAACAGGTAAAACACCCGGATATCCCATACAAACAGGACAAACCTGCGAATTATGTTCATTTCCAAACTCTGTTGCGCTGTCGCAAAAAATTTTGGACTTTGTTTTCAACTGTGCGTGAACTTCTAACCCTATTACTGTTTCGTATTTATCTCTCATTTCCTGTGTTATTGCCGTCATAATAAATTTTTCCTGTTTTTTGTGCTTATATTTATTTTTTATTATAGGCAAAGCTTAATCAGAAATAAAGCAGACATGGAAGTTACAAATGTAGTAATTTAACACAAAAAGAAAAGCTACCGAATTAATTGGTAGCTGGTAATATTTTGGGAGGAGATTTGGGGGTTGTTTGTTACTTATATAATTCTCGTGATAAAAAAAAATTGCCTTTTTTGAGTATAAAGATTTACAAAACTTTACATATATTTTTTCAGAAATCTAATAATTTAATGAAATTAATATAATTTACATGAAATAATATTAATAATAAATATTGAGCATTGAGAGAGAGGAAAAGATTATGAGTAATTGGATTAACGGTATTCTGGACAAAATCAGTATTAAAAACAAAATTAATCTTTTAATAATTTTTATAGCTTTAACAATTTTTACTACAAGTACTGTAATAAATTTTTATAACACTACTAATATCACCTTAAATGCTAGATTGGGTGAAGTATCTGCACTTACTGAAGTTTCTCTTAATTTAGTAAAAGAATATAAACAAAGGATGGAAAAAGGTGAGTTTTCTGAAGCAGAAGCAAAATCAAGAGCAATTACAAGAATAAATAGTCTAAAGTTTGACAGCAAAAATTATATCTGGATAAATGATTATAATTATATTTTTCTGGCACACCCTAAGCTACAGGGTACAGATGGATCAAACCTAAAAGATAAAAACGGACTTGAAATTATAGTCGAAGGTACTAAAATAGCCAAAGAAAAAGGCAATGGGAGTTTTAAATATTATTGGTCTAAACCGGGAGCTAATCCGAATTCAAAATTTGAAAAAATAACATACGTTAGAAGTTTTCCTGAATGGGGTTGGGTAATTGGAGCAGGAATTTATATAGACGATGTACTAAAACAAGTACAGACCTCATTAATAATTAATGGTGTTATAAATTTAATACTTGTTTTTATAGTCGTAATTATTGCTAATCTTACAATTAGAAAAAGTATTACTGATCCTATTGATAGTTTTTCAGAAATTAGTCAAAAATTAGCAAACAATGATCTTACTGTCCAAATTCCTGAAGATAATAATAAAACTGAAATAGGAAATCTTAACAGGTCATTTAAATTGTTTTTAAATAATTTAAAATCTTTAATTGGACAAATTTCAGAATTATCATCGGATGTGTCTGCAAGTTCACAAGAAATGCATTCTGCGTCTGAACAGACAGCTCAAGGCGCTCAGCAAACAGCAATAAGTACTACTCAATTGGCGCAAGGCGCTCAAGAAGTATCTAGAAACGTTGAAGATGGTGCTGCTAATATAAATAAAATGAACAAAGTTATTCAGGAAATATCTCAGGAAGCTTATATTGTTTCTAAACTCGGAAATGAAACAGAAACAAATGCAAATGTCGGAGCTGAACACGTTAAAAAGGCAGTAAATAAAATCGACAGCATTAAACAGGTTTCCGGTGATATTTCTGTTAATATTGCAGAACTAGGCGATTTAAGCGCTCAAATAGAAGAAATCGTTGATTTAATCAAAAGCATAGCTGGACAAACAAACCTACTTGCTCTTAACGCTGCAATAGAAGCAGCAAGAGCAGGGGAACACGGAAAAGGATTCGCTGTAGTAGCTGATGAAGTTAAAAAACTTGCCGGACAATCCTCTGATGCAACAGAAAAAATAACCGGCATGATTAAAGAAATTCAAAACAAAACGAGTGTTGCTGTTTCAACAATGGACAAAGCGACTCATGAAGTTGAAGAAGGCGTTTTGGTAATAAACGACGCAGGAAAAGCTCTGGAAAATATAATTTCTCAAGTAAAAACAGCTAATATCAAAATTCAAAGCATCACAAAAGATATTGATGGGGTTGCAAGAAATTCAGAAGAAATGGTACAAATGATAGAAAATATTTCTGCAATAACAGAAGAAACTGCTGCAAGCGCTGAAGAAATTTCAAGTATATCAGAAGAACAAACAGCAAGCCTTGAAGAAATAAGTGCAAGCTCTCAAGCTCTTTCCGGCATATCTGACTCACTTAACAAACAGGTTTCTGTCTTCCGAATTTAATAACTATTCAAAAAAAGGTGGGATTTTAAATCCCACCTTTTTTCTAGTTTATTAAAGAACTTCCCGGTCCGTCGTAAGAAACGTTTAGCCAGTCTGCTATTGTTTTTGCAATATCCGCAAAAGTAGGTCTTATTTCTAAATCTTTTCCTTTGAGTTCTGGATTGTAAACCAGAACAGGTATCATTTCTCTTGTATGATCTGTTCCCGGAACTGTCGGATCACAACCATGATCGGCTGTAATTATCAGCAAATCATCTTTAGTTATTAAAGGAAGTATTTTTTCAAGATACAAATCG
>MFRJ01000118.1:14147-21978 GCA_001784535.1 Candidatus Melainabacteria bacterium GWA2_34_9 | reverse complement strand
TTCGGCAATCGCCGAAAGTCTTGTAAATAAAGAATGGGCCCGGAAAGATTCGAACTTTCGACCAAGGGATTATGAGTCCCCTGCGCTACCGCTGCGCCACAAGCCCACATTATTAAAAGTATGTATAAATTAATATACTATCATCAAAAACCATGGTCAAGGTTTAAATTTGTTTTCTGAAAATTATAACTTCTTTTCTCCCCATCAGGCTAATTTTTAAAGAGTTAGTTGGTTTTATACTTTTACTCTTGAGGAGTTTATGGAAAATCGGGGTAACTAAAAATGTTTTTTCAAAGCAAGGGAAAACAAAAACCTAAAATAGCACTTATTCATCCTGCAGTCGGAGATTCCGTAGGAAGATCAGAGTCGCTCGTTCTTAAGCTTGCAGAAAGATTAAAAGACAAATGTGACGTAAAAATTCTTTCTTCAAAAACAGTAAACGATTTATGTACGCCGATTTCTTGTATTCCAAGAAGTCAGGTTTTGCAAGAATCAAAGTACGACAAGTTAAGATATTTTCTTGCGAATTTTTCGAACAGACCGGAAGTGTTTATAGAACATTTAACCTCGTTTTTCCCTGTTGTTTGGGAACTTTTTAAAGGAAAATATGATGTAATTCTTCCTAATAACGATTGGGGCGGATTACTGGCAGCTTCAGTAGTAAGAACAATAAAAAGAACCCCGATAATTTTTACCGAACACAGCGGGCTTATTGAAGGCGGGAAAAATGCCCGCAGGAATCTTTTTTTCAAGCCCGACAAATATGTGGTTTATACAAATGAGCTGAAATACTGGCTGAAAAAATATCATCCTGATGTGGATACCTCTTTTATACCAATGGGTGTAGATTTTGACAGATTTAATCCTGAAATTGAGCCTGCGAAAATAAATCTTTCAGGACCGATATTTTTGGCTTCTTCGGTACACCCGAATGAGTTTTTTAAAAAAGAAAACTCATCGTATACGGTTTCAAAATCTTCCACTTCTAGCGCAAAAAACAAAAGGTTTGATTTGCTTATTGAAGCGGTTGCTCTTCTTGAAAAAGGAAGTGTTTTGCTGCTTTGTCCGGGTGAAAATTCAGCTGAATTAGTTAGAAAAGGCGAAAAACTTCTCGGTAAAAAAAGATTTAAGACAATATGTGTTCCTCATGAACAAATCCCGTCATATTACAAAGCGTGCGACGTTTTTACACTACCGTCACGGTCAGAACCTTTCGGACTTGTTTATATTGAAGCAATGGCATGCAATAAGCCTGTTGTTGCACCAAAAGATTGTTCCAGAATGGATATAATCGGAGATGCGGGAATTCTTTGTGATGTAACAGATGTTGAAGAATACGCAGAGGCTTTGCAAAAAGCATCTGAAACTAATTGGGGCGAGATTCCTTATTATCAGGCAAGAAAATTCACCTGGGAATCCTGCGCCGATAAATATTATGAGCAAATTAAATCTTTAATTTTCTAGACAAAAATAGAAGTAATTTCAAACTTATTTACGTCAATCAAGCCTTTGTCTGTAATTTTTAAATCAGGAATAACAGGCAGGGAAAGGAACGCCATGTTCATAAAAGCGTCATCAAGCTTACAGCCAAGTTGTTTAGTTGATTTTACAAGGCTTCTAAGTTTTTCCATAACTTCTTCGATTGATAAGTCTGAAATCAATCCTGCAACAGGAAGAGGAAGTTTTTCAAGAGTTTTCCCGTTTTCTACAACGATTTTTCCGCCCTGTGATTTTACAAGTTCGACTGCCGCGTAATACATATCGTCATCATTTGTTCCGATTATAACCATATTATGCGAATCATGGGCTACTGTTGAAGCAATAGCACCGCTTTTTAGCCCCAGACCTTTTACAAACCCCAGACCGATATTTCCGGTGGCTTTATGTCTTTCTATAATGGCTATTTTTAATATATCGTTTTCTGTGTCGCTTTCTGCGAAACCAGCAACAATGTTTGTTTTTTCTATGCTACCGAGAGTTATAAGCTTGTTTCCTGTGACATTTATAACTTTAATTTTGTCGGATTCTGCTTTAATTTTGAAATTGTCTTTTTCAATCCATTTTACGTTTACAGAGCCACGGGTTTCAGGAAGGGTATAACCATTGTCTTTAGCAAGAAATTTGCCGTTTTTAGCAATTAGTTGACCTTTTTTAAATACCATTGAGGGTTTAAAATCTGATAGGTTGTCAAAAACAAGCATATCTGCCTGATAACCAGGGGCTACCGCACCCAAATTTGGTATTTTAAAATATTCTGCTGTATTGATGGAAGCCATTTGAATTGCGGTAAGCGGATGAATCCCATATTTAACGGCTCTTCTTACCATAGAATTTATATGGTCATACAAATCATGGGGATATCTGTCGTCTGTTACAAAGAAACATCTTCTCGAATTATTGGAATCAACTACAGGAAGAAGACTGTCAAGATCTTTTGCAACGGTTCCTTCTCTAATCATTATGTAAAGACCCATTCTTAGTTTTTCTCGGGCTTCTTCAACAGAAATACATTCATGGTCAGATGAAATACCTGTTGAAATATAAGCACAAAGGTCTTTTCCCGTTAAACCGGGTGCATGTCCATCCACTCTTTTTGAAACAGGAAGAGTTATTTTATTGATAACTGTCTGGTCGCCGCTTAAAACACCGGGGAAATTCATCATTTCCCCTATTCCAAGCACCCATTGTTTTTTAATAAATATTGAAAGATCGCTTGCACTGAGTTTTGATCCTGAAGTTTCCATATCTGTTGCAGGAACACAGGAAGGCAGCATCATGTATACATCAAGAGGAAGTGTTCTTGTAGCGTCCCTCATAAAACTTATTCCCTGAAGTCCAAGTACGTTGGATATTTCGTGCGGGTCGGCAATAACAGTTGTAGTTCCTGAAGGAATAACGGCTTTTGCGTATTCATAAGGAGATATCATAGCACTTTCAAGATGCACATGTCCGTCAAGAAAAGAAGGAGAAAGATAAGAACCGTTTATATCAATTTCTTCTTTGCCTTTATAGTCATTTCCAATGCCGATTATTTTCCCGTTAACTACAGCAACATCTCCTCTGTGGATATCACCGGATAGAACGTTTATTATATTTGCATTTTTTATAACTATATCTGCAATTTCTTCCCCTTTTGCAGCTTTTATGATTTTTTCAATTTCCATATTCCTCTTCCTCTTTTGATTATTTAAATTTGTTTATTTTTACCATAAAACAAGAGTTCAGGTCAAATATATAAACAAAAAAGTCGGGATTAAATAATCCCGACTTTTTAATATTTTAACAAGATAGGCTTAATATATGCCAAGGCTGGAAAGAGAGCTGCCTTGCTGCTGCATTTTGCTTATGTATGAATCCATTTGAGAAAATTGTTTTGTAATCATTGTTTTATAGGCTGTAACACGTTCTTCGCCTCTTGTAATAGATTTGTCATTATTGGCAATCATTGAATTAAAAGAGTCTTCTTTTACCTGAAAATAACCACTTACAGGATCAAGAACGCTGGTAAGTTTATCTTTCATCTTTTGGAAAATACCTGTAACTCCGGCGTTTGAATCGCCGATAAGAAGAGCTTTTACTTCAGAAGGATTTTTATTAAGAGCTTCAAGAAGTTTCTTTTTATCAAGAGTTAAAGTATTTGAAGTATCAGCCGCAGCTTTTCCCACTGCGCCTGTTGATATGCCAATCATTGCAAGGCTGTCAAAAGATGTAAGACCGCTTACCCTGTCTGTAGCCATAGACCTGAAAGAGTTTTTTAAGCCGAGAAGAGAATATTCACCATGAAGGGTTTTCCCTTTTCCTGTTTGCTCGTTAACAGTATTTGCCATAGCATTAAATTTAGTGACAAAATCATCCAGAGCAGTGCTTATTTGGTCTGTATCCTGATCAATATTAATATCTATTGTTTTTCCGACTTCAGTTGTGTTTTTAAGGCTTATATTTAAACCTGTAATGCCGCTTATATCTCCTGTTATTGTGTTGGAGTTAGCTTCCAGTGCTGTTGCTGATCCATTAATGTACACTTTTGCGTTATTTCCAAGTGTTTGAGAAGCTAAAGAATCTCCGCCTGCTGTAACTAATCCTATTTTTGTAAGGAAATTGCTTGTTCCATTTTCAAGATTAATCGCTGTCTGACCTGGATTTTTTGAAGTTAAAACAATTTTATTTGTTTTTGAGTCAAATTGTGCCGTTGCTCCTGCATCTGCATCTTTGTTTATTTTGCTTATAAGATCAGACATAGTTGTTGTTGCATCTATAGTAAATGTTGTTTTTCCAATCTTAAAAGTTCCTGCGGTTATAGGATCAAGGTCGCTTACATTAAGGTTTGTTTCGTTGCCTATAATTTTTCCGCTAAGATTTATTTGGTTTATTTGTGAAAGACTTGCAACTTTTGAAGTTCCATCACCATTATCAGTTGGAACAGCAGTTGAAAGCTGCATTATGTTAAAGAAATTTGATGTATCAGCGCTATTGCCTAAAGTTAACTTAGTTACAGCCGCATTATTATAATTTATTTCAATTTTTCCGTTTGCAATAGAAGCTTTTACATTATTATCACTGTAATCGCCATCGCTATTCGGATCAAATTTGTCATTTACTTTTTTAATAATATCGTTTAAAGTATCGGTTGTTGCTATTGTAAGTTCGTTTTTAGTACCATTTACATAAATACTAAAAGTTCCTTCTTTTCCTTGCTTGTTTGCAATAGATGTAAAAAGTTCTGTTCCTTCAATAGTTTTTGAAACGGCAGTTGTGCTTGAAGCTTTTGTTGAAGTAGCCAGGCTTTCAACTTTTAATGTAACTTTTTGGGGAATTGCTAAATTTGATGTAGTTACTGTAGCTATTTTTTCATCAGAACTTGTGCCTTTTTTGGCATTAAAAATATCAAAACTGGTTGCAATATTTGCATCAGTTAATTTCAACAGAGATGTTTTTAATGATGAAAACTTTGATTCAACAGTACTTAAAGCAATTTTTGAACTGTTTAAAGTATCCTTTTTTTTGTATAAAGTATCAACTGGTTGTCTTTTCAATGATACCAGTTGAGTTATCCAGTCCTGAACCGGTAATCCTGAGCCGACTCCGCCAAAAGTTATTCCCATAATTTGAACACTCCATGTTCCTTTTACTATTATAATAAAGCTTAAATCTTTATTTTGAATCCTGTAAAGATATTATTCTTTTTAGATGCACCAAATAGTATTATTCCATTTTAGCAGTATTTTAAACATGAATCATGTGTTTTTGTTTTAAATCTTTATTTTTTGTAATCTTATTTTTAGAGGTAAGTTTTTTAAAGGTAGTGTCATCCCGAACTTGATTCGGGATCTATCCATCAAAGTTTTTACCTCAAAATCATAGATGCTGAAACAAGTTCAGCATGACAAGTTTTCTTTTTCCTTAGGATTAGAAGGATTTTCTTCAGCTTCTACATATTTAAGAGGGATTTTAAAGCCGAATGTGCTGCCTTCATTTTGTTTGCTTTCAACAAAAACTTTGCCGCTGTGATGTTTTTCTATTGCAATTTTTACGAGATGCAAGCCTAAACCTGTGCCTTTTACCGAGTGAACCTTGGTTTCTATCCTGTAGAACCTGTCAAAAATCTTTCCAAGGTGTTCTTCCGGTATTCCAATGCCGTTGTCTTCTATAGAAACCTGTAAATATTCTCCGCTGCGGTCAATTTCTGCCCTTATTTTTACGCGGCTGTTTTTATGGGAGTATTTAATAGAATTAGAGATAAGATTTTTAAGCACTCTCTCTATGCTTTCAGGATTTACCATTACTTCAGGAAGCTCAGGCTCTATAATTATTGAGAAAGAAACGCCTTTTTCTTCGGCCAGAACTTTCATTGACTTTACAGTAATTTCTATAATTGCTCCCATATTTGATAAATCTTTTTCAAGACGGATGTCAGGAGAATCCAGCTTTGAAAAATCAAGAACGTCATTTACCATGTTGTTTAATCTGTCCGATTCATGGTTTATTATTGACAGAAAATCCCTTTTTGTTTTATCATCCAACTTTTCTTCACAGTTATAAAGAGTATCTATGTATGTTCTGAGGATTGTAACAGGGGTTCTTAACTCATGACTTACGTTTGAAATAAATGTGTTTTTGATTTTGTCAATCTCAGCTTCTTTTGTTATATCGTGAAGTATAAGTATGTAGCCTATATATTCTTCATGGACGGTAAAAATAGGAGAAATAATAGTCTTAATGATTTTACCATTCATTTCTATTTGACATTCAAGATTGCCAGCTCTATTTCCTTCATAAGGAGTATCTTTAAAGTCCCTGATTTTGCTTTTGAAGCATAATTCTCCGTTTGTGTCGTAATATTCTGTTATTTTTGTTTTTATAATTTCTTTTACTTTGACATCAAGCATTTTTAAGGCAGCATTATTTACAAGAATTATCTGGTCAGAATTGTCACAAACTACTACTCCGTTTGCAATACTCATTAATACAGCTTCCATTTTGTTTCTTTCATAAGTCAGCTGGTCGATATTTTTATCTTCATAAGTTCTAAGCTTTGAGGACATTGTATTAAAAGATTCAAAAAGATGTTTTATATCTCCCCAAAGATCTTTTGATGTAATTTTATAGCCGAATTCCCCTGTTGAAATTTTTCTTACGCCTTCAGAAAGAAGTTTTATCTGTCTGGTTATAAGCAGGGTATTTATTAAAACTGCCGCAATAGATAATATCCATGCAATGGTAAAAATAATCAGCATGAGGTTTCTGGTGGCTTTTCCGACTATATTCATGGTGTATCCGCTTAAACCTACCTGAATAGAGCCTATAACCTGTTTTGCATAAAGAGTTTTTAAGGTGAGAGGCTGACTTACTTCTATATTTGGCTTAGCTTCAGTATTTTCAAAAGCAGGATTATTTTGTTTGCTTGAATAAATAATATTCCCCAGTTGATCTCTATACACAACATAAGCAATATCTTCGCTGTTATTTATTATTTGTTCGGTATGCTCTTTCAGTTTTTTAAGCCCTTGAGCAGTCGGAAGGTCTGAAAGAAGACTCGAGCTTTCAATTGAAAGAGTTTTTGCAAGCATCGAACCAAAATTGTGGTAGCTATCAAGGATTGTTTTTTGCGTATTATCTATAACAAACCATGCTGTAATTACAACAAAGATCGAACTTAAGATAGAGCCAAAAATAATCAGTTTATTTTGAGAATTTAAATTCAAAAATTCTGATTTTTCGTCCTGTTTATTGATGTAATTAAGTATATCGTTCATTGTTCTTTCTTTTTATTGTAAATTAGCTAGAATGGAGTTGCTGACCGCTTTTAATGTAGCAAAAACACCTTGTCCCTGTATCGCAACAGCTTCAAAACTTGGATGTCCTGCTTCATTAATGTCGCTTTCAAGTTCTTCAAAGCTTAAAACGTTATCCAAATCCCTTTTATTGTATTGTAAAATTATGGGAATATTATTTAAATTAAGATTATACTCTTTTAAATTTTGAATCATATTGTTATAACTTTGTATATTGTTTTCTCTTTCGCTTCTTGAAGAGTTTGCTACGAAAATAATACCGTCTACACCGTTTAAAATGATTTTCCTTGCTGCATTATACTGCATTTGTCCCGGCGAAGTATAAAGACTGAATGTTGTATTAAAACCCTTTACATCCCCCAGGTTAATTGATAAAAAGTCAAAGAAAAGAGTCCTTTCGTTTAGTCCTTCAAGGCATGTCATTTCTGACCTAATTGCAGAATCAAGCGTATTATAAATATATATTAAATTACTTGTTTTTCCGCTTTCTCCTGTGCCGTAATAAACGACTTTACAGGTCAATTTGCGGTCAGCATAGT
>MFRJ01000118.1:13524-14140 GCA_001784535.1 Candidatus Melainabacteria bacterium GWA2_34_9 | reverse complement strand
ATCCATAAAATTAACATTTTGGACAAGGTTTAAGGGAAATTAATAAATTTTAAAGATAAATATTTAGGTGTCCAATTGAAATATGCTGAAACTTGTATAAAGAATGTTTGGTATGTCACCCTGAACTTGTTTTAGGGTCTGTTCAACGTTGGATAGATGCTGAAACACCAAGTAGGGGCATAAAACTACGGCTCTCAAGTTCGCCTTGTTTTGCAGCCAGTTCAGCATGACAAAAGGGAATAAATAATTTTTAATAAGGAGAACAAATATGCAAGAAACATGTTGTAACAATCAAGATAAAATGTCTGAAATTTGTAATTGCCTGCGATTAGGTGAATCCGCACCTGATTTTGAAGCCGAAACAACTCATGGAAAAATTCAATTTTCTGAATTTAATAAAGGACATTGGGTAATTTTGTTCTCTCATCCGGCTGATTTCACTCCTGTATGTACTACAGAGTTTATCGGTTTTGCTCAAAAGCAAAAAGAGTTTGAAAAAAGAAATGTCAAACTTCTGGGTTTAAGCATTGACAGCGTTTATTCCCATATTGAGTGGGTAAGACAAATAGAAGAAAACTTTGAATTAAAAATTAATTTTCCTGTTATTGCAGATTTA
>MFRJ01000118.1:12762-13474 GCA_001784535.1 Candidatus Melainabacteria bacterium GWA2_34_9 | reverse complement strand
AACATTCATGCTATAAGAACAGTGTATATTATTGACCCTGAAGGCATTTTAAAGATGTCTATTGCTTATCCTTCCAGTGTAGGAAGAAATATAGATGAAATTATCAGAACTATAGATGCGCTTCGGCTTGTTGATGAAAAGAAAGTTGCAACTCCCGCAAATTGGAAACCGGGAGAAAATGTAATTGTTCCGCCTCCAAGAACTACAGAAGATGCTGAGCAAAGGCTTCATGAAAAACATGAAGAATGTTCAAGCTGGTATTTATGCAAAACTAAGCCTTGAAGTAAGATTGTCTTTCTCCTGTCATTGCGAGGAACAACGTGACGAAGCAATCCAAAATTGTCATGTTGAGCGAAGCGAAACAACTGTCCCTTTTGGATTGTAGTCTTTAATTCTTAAATGGACAGATTCTGAGGACTTTAGTCCTCCGAGTGACAACTCCACTGTTAATGTGTGTTTCGACTATTTAGCGACCGAAGTTAATTGTCATTTTGTTTTATACCATTACCAAAAAAATTAATGTTTTAAAATTTTTCCAATTTTTTCTGACATCCTTGAAATTATTTCGGATTTTTCAAACGCCATTTCTACTAAAACATCTTTTTCTGTGTCGCTATCAGATTTATAAATCGCATTTTTCAACAGGTATTTAATTCTTTGGGCTTCGATTGAGATATTTGCTCTTAAGTAATAGAGTTTTTGTTTTTTACCC
>MFRJ01000118.1:0-12724 GCA_001784535.1 Candidatus Melainabacteria bacterium GWA2_34_9 | reverse complement strand
AATGTTATTATTCAAAAAAATTTTGCACGCACGCAAAAATTATTGATAATAAAATTGGGTAAAAAAGATTATTAATATTATTAGATGGGTATTGACAAGCAATATCCCGCGTATAATAATTTCATCAGCTGATAAATAGACTTTTATAGCCTAAATTTATGAATTTTAAATATAAAAAGCAATTTTTTAACACTTTTAGTTTTATTAAAGAAGAGAAAAAGAAGAGATTTCTAAAAATTTTTATCGAGGCTAGATACAAAAAATGAAACTTGAAACAAAACAAAAAACATTAATCGAACAATCTGTTTCAATTAAGTCTTTAAATATAAAAAATTATCTTTTAATAAAAAGAATTGCAGATATTGGTATGTCTTTGTTTGTGTTGTTCTTTTCGCTTCCTTTAATGGCAATTCTGGCAGTTTTGATAAAGCTTGAATCAAAAGGACCGATTTTTTATACACAGACAAGAGTCGGAAAAAACGGAAAACTTTTTAACGTTTATAAATTAAGGACAATGTATACCGGTACAGAAGCAGAAGGTGGCGGAGCAAGGACTCTGGAGCGTGATCCAAGAATTACAAGGATAGGAAATTTAATCAGAAAAAGCTCTTTTGATGAGTTCCCTCAGTTTATTAATATTTTAAAAGGTGAGATGAGCTATATTGGTCCAAGACCTTTATCCCTTGAAGAGCATAATCTTTTGCTTGAAGGCTTCAAGAATGATGAAAAATCAATTCCAAGAGGTGTTTTCCATAAAGTAACACCTGGTTTGACAGGATGGACACTGCTTCATAAAAGAGAACAAATTACCTACAAAAATAGATTTATGCTAAATGCTCAATATGAAGATAATATTTCGTTAGGATTTGATTTGAAAATCTTTTATCTGACTTTTAAAAAATACATGTTTACTAATTTATGTGTAATAGGGCTATTTTTAGCGGCTTTAAGTACAGGCGTTTATTTCCTGATTTTTTAAATTTTTAGCTTATGTTTTGGCTAAACATAAGCAATTTATGGTATCCTAAAAAGAATTGAAAAATTTGGGAGCTTAAATTTGTCTGGAGAAAAACAAAACGCGGCATTGCTTTCTATTGGCTCTAATATTGTTTTAATTCTTTCAAAACTTGTTGTAGGACTTATAACAAACAGTATAAGTATTATATCTGAAGCTGTACACTCATTCACAGATTTTCTGGCTGCAATAATAGCTTTCTTTTCCATAAAACAATCCGCAAATCCGCCTGACAGCGATCATCAGTTTGGTCATGGAAAATATGAAGATTTTTCGGGCTTTATTGAAGGAGCTTTAATCCTTTTAGCGGCAGGATATATTATTTTTGAATCAGTTGAAAAGATTATAAATAATAAATATGACTATATTGATACTACCGCAGGTATTGTTGTAATGCTCATTTCGGTAATTGCAAATATAATAGTCAGCCGTCATTTGTTTAATGTCGCCCATAAAACAGATTCCATGGCTTTGCTTGCTGATGCAGAACATTTAAGAACAGATGTTTTGACTTCGGCAGGTGTTTTAGCAGGTTTAATTCTTATAAAAATAACAAATATAGAAATATTAGACCCTATAGTTGCAATTTTAGTCGCTTTAATAATAATTAAAGCCGGATTGAATTTATGCTTTAACTCGGGGAAAAACCTGCTTGACGGTTCTTTGCCGGAAGAAGAACAAAAAATTATTTTTAATACAGTAAATACTTATATACCAGATGAAGTCATTGAAATTAAAGAATTAAAATCAAGAAAATCCGGCGCAGATAAATTAATCGAATTAATTATAGTTATTCCTAAAAAACTGACAATAGAAGCAGGACATGCTTTATGCGACAGGATTGAAGAAGATTTAAAAAACAATATAAAAAATTCGCGCATTACAATTCATATAGAACCTTGCAGCTGTCCCTGCGATAATTGTAAAGTTGAACAAGCCTGTAATTACACTTCAAATTTATAAAATAAGTTGCCCGAAACCCTTTTTGCTAAACATTTTTCAATATAGAGAATTTATAGGAAAAGTAATTTTATGTTAAGTATTAAACATAAAATTACTCTAAGTGTATAATATTGTTAAAATTTTATAATGTTTATTTTATGTAATTTATAAATAGTTTTGAATTTTAAATAAAAGTTTGTGAAAAAGGTATTAATTTAAGATGTACACAAAAGAGCAGCTTGTAGAAAAAATTAAAAATAAAAACTCGGCAAATTTGGATAAAATTTCAACTTTTATTAAACTATGGCGCATAGATTCTATTTATGAAGATGAAAAAAACATTGAATATTATGATGATCTTGCTGTTTATAAATTAAATCGCGGTATTAAGCTTAAAGATCTGGGGAAAAATAATGAGGAAATTTCTTCAATAGTTAATAATGGAACGATTGTTCCTATTAGTTCTCCGATTGTTCAAAAGGCTCAAATTCAGACTAAACCAAATCATCCGATAGTTGATTTAAATAAAGTTACGGTAGATATTACAACTCAAACTCTTTCGCTGCTTGCCGAGTCTGTTGCTAAAAAAATTACAAACGAAATTGCAGATAAAATTAAACAAAGTAATGTTTTTGAACCTATTATCGATTCGGCTAAAATAAAAAGAGATAATGAAATTCTTGCTAATCAGGTTGAATCACTGCTTGAAGAAAATAAAAAGCTTATTACAAGAAATATTTTACTTCAGGGAGAAAATGCCAAATTTAAACATGTGTTTGGAACTTGGTATATTAGAGAGCAATAAATTTTGTCAGTTAAAAATTTAAAAAAAGAATTAGAAAAAGTTGTCACGGAAAACACCATAAAAGTTCTTTATTTGTGTTCTGAGGCTGCGGAAAAGCTGTCTTTGCGGCTTTTTTTAATAGGCGGAGCCGTTAGAGACATTATTACGGGTAAAGATAACTTCGATACAGATATTACCGTACAGGGAAATGCTATTGAGTTTGCACATCTTCTTGAACAAAATTATCCAAATATTTGTAAAATAAAAGAAATCCACGAAAGTTTCGGCACTGTAAAAGTTGTCTTTGCTTTAAGTAACGAAGAAATTGAGTTGGATATTGCAAGTACAAGAAAAGAATCTTATCCATACCCAGGAAGCCTTCCTAAAGTTGATGAAATTGGATGTGATCTTTATTATGATGTTAAAAGGCGGGATTTTTCCATAAATTCTATGGCTTTATCTTTAAATAAAGAAAATTTTGGGGTTTTAACAGATTATTTAGGCGGATATGACGATATACAACAAAAAAAAATACGGGTTCTTCACGAAAAAAGCTTTGTTGATGATCCAACAAGAATAATAAGAGCCTTAAAATTTAGAGTACGATTTGGTTATGAACTGGAAGAAAACACAAAAAACTTGCAGGAAAATTGTCTTGAGTCGGGAATGTTTGATAACTTCTGTGGGGAAAGAATTAAATCTGAATTAAAACAAACTTTTAATTTGAATAAAGCAGACGCAATGGAAATTTTTATACGCGAAAATATTTACAGGCTGGCGGATAAAGATATAAAAATTTCCGAAATTCTTTCTAAAAGCTGTGAATCAACAATTTTGAAGTATTTTGAGTATATAAATCCTGATTTTATCTGGCTTATTTATCTTGGTGTATTACTTTCAGATTTTTCAAAAGAAAAAATAGCTCATATTACTCAAAAATTATATCTTTCCGGAATGGAAACAAATATTTTGATGGAAGCTAAAACACTTTTGGAAAAGACGGATTGCGGGCTGACTAATTTTGAAGTTTATGAGTTTTTTGAAGGATTTATGCCTAAGTCGATTTTGATTTGTTTGATTAAAAAGCCTGAATTAAAAGAAAAAGTAGATCTTTATCTTAAGGAATTAAAAAATATAAAAATCCATACCACAGGTGAAACTCTCATAAATTTAGGGTTAAAGCCGGGACCTGCTTTTGGTGAAATATTGAGAAAACTTTTAAAAGCCCGAATTAACGGCGAAATCTTTTCTGAAGAAGAAGAGAAAGAGTTTTTAAAAAAAATCCTGCGATAAAACGCAGGATTTTTTTGTTATATTTTATTATTTTCTTATGTATAGAGAGGTGCTAAACCTGCTTCATTCTGAGGTAAAGTTCCTTCTTTAATTTCTGTATAGACTCTGTAATCTATATTAGCAAAAGGATTGTTTACTGACTCGAGTGATTCAAGGTAAGCTTGGTCAACGCAATGATTTTCAATCATTGCAGCAAGACGCTCAAAGTTTTCCTGATGTTGTCTGAATCTTTCGATAGCATAATCTCTAGCCTGCCATGTTGTAACTAAGAAAGGCCAGTCACTGCTTTGAAGGAGTAAGTTTTCTCTTGCAAGCTGATTAAGCGCTCTGTGGAGAACATTATCATCAGGAATTGTTGAATAATTACCAACAATTTGGCTGATTCTTTTTTCAGCGGAATGGATAATAGGCCACATCCATTCTGTTTGATGATTTTGCCATACCCAGAAGTGTCCGCCCTGTCCCCATGAACTTTCAGGAAGTGCAGCAGCTGTGGATGGAGGATTTTCATCAAGGTATTCGCTTGCTGTTTGTCTTTTTACTACATCTTTTTGATATTTATCGAGTTTTATTATTACTTGTTTAATAAATTCAACTCCTTCAAACCACCAGTGTCCGAATAATTCTGTATCAAAGGAAACCATCAATAAACCATCTTTGCCTGTAGCCATTTTATGGTCATTTAATCTATGATAAAGAACGTTTACGTAGTGATCTGAGTTTTCATTTATTTTTGACATAGCCAAAACAGGATCATAAAGCATTTTATCACCTAAATCTGCTGTTGGGCTGGTCAATCTCCAGTAATGCATACCGGATTTGTCATCTTTTTTGTGGAATTCTCTGTAGCATCCGTCACCGGGATAACCGTCAGATGCTGACCATACTTGATAGCCGCCTTCATGGTTTCTTCCCATCACAGCAACCTGTGCTTCAGGTAAATAATAAGCTTCATAGGTATCTAAACCGGTAGCTTCCCTTACAGGAAGAGGAATGTATTCAATATTTCCATAAATACCTATTGATCTTCTGCTTCCTACTGAAACACCGCCTTCTATTTGGTGTGATTCTACGAAGAAATATTCTATACCGTTATTTTGAAGGAATACTTCAACTGCAGGTCTGTAATATTTTTTTCCTTCAGGAGAAGTTGCTTCATATCCCGGTCTGTAAGCACATTCAGGAAGCCATGCGCCTCTTGGTTTTCTTCCGAATAATTTTTTGTATGATTCAACGCCAACTTTAAATTGTGCATTTAAGTTAGTATCAGTGCCTAATAATGGAGAAAATCCGTGTGTAGCTCCTGAAGTTGTGATTTCAATACATTCAAGATCCTGGAATTTTCTGAATGCGCCAATTAAATCTTTATTGTATTTGTTCAAGAAACATTCTTTTATGCCTGTAAACCAGTTAAAATAAAATTTTGCAAGATATTCAAGATGTTGTGAATGAGCTACGCTGTCGTTTGGATAGCGGCTTAAATCTCCTGTAACGGATAATATTCTTGAGTCTAAATATTTAACAAAACCTTCTTTTAAATGCTCGTCATTAAGCTGTTCTGCTAATATAGGAGTAATCCCTACAGTTAATTTAGCTTTTATTCCTTGATCATGTAATTCACCAATCGCATTTAAAAGAGGAATATATGTTTCTGCCATACATTCATAAAGATTTTCTTCACCAAAAGGCCACATACCTGCTTTTCTATAGAACGGCAGATGGCTGTGAAGCATAAATACAAAAGATCCTATTGACATTATTGTCCTCCGATTTTTGAAATAGTTTTTGTTTGTCAAACTTTATTTTAAGATAAAGTTTTTATATAAATAACGCCCTAATTAAAAATACAAATAATTTTTATAATTCAGGCCGATTATTATTAAGTAAAAATTATAAAATTTCACCTCAATTTTTTAAAAATTTTATAATCTCTTCTTTTTGTATCTATATATTAAATAACCAAAAACATGATAAAAATACAATAGTTTTTGAGATTTGAAGTTAAAAAGAATTTTATCTTTCCTTAATCACTAATTTTAATTAAAATTAATTTAAATTCTGTAAATAAAAATTAAAGGTTGCAATTGTGTCTGAAATTTTAAAAAAAATAAGAAAAAAGATAATAATTTCGTGTCAGGCGTCTTCGGGGGAACCTATTTATGATGAAAATTGTTTACAAAGTATTATAAAATCCGTAATAAATGGTGGCGCCGCAGGATTAAGGCTGGCAGGCGTTAAAGATATAGAAGAAACAAGAAAATTTTCTGATATTCCGATTATTGGTATTACAAAACCTGATCCACTCCCTAAGAACTGGAGAGACGTTGTTTATATTACGCCAACTTTTGAAGATGCAAAAAGAATTTCAGATGCAGGGGCTGATATAATTGCAATAGACGGGACTTCCAGAAAAAGACCTAAAGAAAACTTAGCCGAGCTTATAGAAAAAATACATACAGAACTCAAAAAACCAGTAATGGTTGATTGTGCAACTATTAAAGAAGGCTTAATGTGCAAATTGTTTGGAGCTGATATAATTTCAACAACTCTTTCCGGTTATACACAGAATACTTTAGAAAAAAATAATGAAGAACCTGATTTTGACTTGCTTGAAAATCTTGTTAAAGCAGTAGGGTGTCCTGTAATTCTTGAAGGACGAATTTGGACTGTAGAGCATGCCCAAAAAGCATTTGAATTGG
The DNA here is from genome assembly GCA_001784535.1 of Candidatus Melainabacteria bacterium GWA2_34_9. Lineage (GTDB taxonomy): Bacteria > Cyanobacteriota > Vampirovibrionia > Gastranaerophilales > UBA9971 > UBA9971. The sequence continues at coordinate 5,991 of MFRJ01000118.1, read as the reverse complement.
GAGCTCATTCTGTCGTTATAGGCTCTGCTGTGACAAGACCGCAGCTTATTACAAAAAGATTTATAGATGCAGTAAGAGTTTTTTCTGGTTAATTATCTTAACATTTCTCTGTTGGCAAGCGATTTATTACATTTACCTTCTTTACAAATTATATGTTCTATGCCACCGACCAGTTTGTTTTTGTTAGGGAATGTAAAAACAGTTGTGCCGTCGTCATATTTTACGGAAGATCCTGCCCATATATTATTTTCGCCGGTATAAACACATTTATTGCCTTTGCCTTTTTCGTCTTCATAAGGTGAACAATTTGCTTTTCCGTTTGAAATACTGCCTAAGCTTAATGTTGCGCCTTCCGCCATAATTTTTCTCCTGATCTTATGTAAAATATAATTTTAAAATTCCTGTCCTTGTATTTATATAAACAATTTAACAGTAATAAAATTGCTATTCTTAAACTATGTTTTTTTGTGGATGATTTAGTATAATTTTATAAAAAACAGAGAAAAGCTTAAAAAAAGGAAATTTATAATGGCTCCAAAAAACAAAATAGCTCTGGGAATCGATATTGGCGGAACAAAAATCAGTATGGCATGTGTTTCAGATGGTGAAATTACAGGCAGTATCCTCTCTCGCAAAACTCCTAGCGATTCAAATGAAATTCTAAATTATGTTTTAGAAGGAATAGAAACTTTAAATTATGATTTCAACATTAATGTAATAGGTATAGCCACAGCAGGTGCTGTAAACAAAGAAAACACAAGAGTTGTCGGCTCTACAGGTAACCTTCCGAAAGGTTATTCCGATATTGATTTTAAAGAAGAAATAGAAAACAAGTTTAAAATAAAGACCCTGATAGAAAATGACGCTAATGCGGCTGCTTATGCTGAATTTAAGATAGGTGCGGCAGTCGGACATTCTAATACAATTACCGTAACTCTTGGAACAGGTGTCGGCGGCGGAATTATAGTCGACGGAAAACTTGTCAGGGGAAAAACAGGAGCCGGAGCAGAAGTTGGGCACATGCCTCTTTCCTGGGAAAAGAAAAGGTCATGCACCTGTGGGGATTGGGATTGCTGGGAAGCTTACGCTTCCGGAACAGGTTATAGAATTACTGCAAGAGAAATGGCTGAAAAAATATCTCCCGAAGCAAGAACCGGCATTTTAACAGATAAAGATATAACCCGGTTAACTACACATGACATAATTGCAGGTCTTAATCATGGTGATGAATTTTGTAAAGAAGTTCATGACGCATGGTTAGAATTTGTTTTAATGGGGTTAATAAGTCTTACGAATATTTTTGATCCTGACAGTATAGTTTTGAGTGGGGGCATGGCAAAGTTTGTTGATTTTGAAGATTTAAACAAAAGACTTGATGAGAGATGTCATATTGCAAAGACAAAGATAATCCATGCCAAAGCAGAAAATAATGCGGGAATTCTTGGTGGGGCTATGCTTGCGCTGGAAAAATTCTGTTAATAAAAAACCGACCTTATCTGTCGGTTTTTTATTTATTATAATCTTGTTCTGCTTAACTTATCTCTCAACTCGCGGAATCTGGTTATATCTTCCTGAGCTCTGGTAGATTCTTTATAAATAATCTGCGAAGCAGGATGAACCATTAAAATATAATCAATATGAACCTTCAAAAAATCATATTTTTTAGGAGGACCGCCAAGTTTTTTGGTTATTTCCGCGTCTACTACAGCAATAAATCTTTTTTCTTTGTCATTTAAAAGATCTGTTAATTCACGATTTGTGTTCGTGTATTTGGAAACGTGAACATAGCCTTTAATTTCATGATCAACTGTTGTAATCATTACTTCTATAGGAATTGTATCTGTACTTTTCTTGCTTGGATTTGGATTATTGTTCATCTTTTTTACCTGCGCAGATTAAAATTTAAATTGCCCCAACTATCTTAAGTATAATATAAAACTCTAAAATAGTGTCCATGTTTTTTGTTTTTTCGTTCTTTTAAACTACTCCGTATAAGTCGTATTCGCTGGCTCCGGTAATTCTTACCTGAACCACATCGCCCGGCGAAACTGTTTTCTTTGTTTCAATAAAAACCAATCCGTCTATTTCAGGAGCATCTTTGTAGGTTCTTCCTATAATTTTTCCGTCTGAAGTAAGAATTTCAATCAAAGAAATAATCTCTTTTCCTATCAAAGAAGCATTAATTTTCTTGGAAATTTTTTGCTGCAACTCCATAAGCCGTTTTTTCCTTAATTTTTTTATTTTTGCCGGAACATGCCCTTTTAATTTATATGAATCCGTATGTTTCTCTTTAGAATATTCAAACACGCCGAGTTTGTCAAATTTGTATTTTTCTATAAAGTTATATAAATGCTCAAAATGTTCTTCTGTTTCTCCCGGAAATCCAGTTATAAAGACCGTTCTTATAGAAACATCAGGAATATTTTTTCTTAATTTTTCTATAATTTTACCGTTATCAACCGCCGGTCTGTTCATAAGTTTTAATATTTCAGGATGCGAATGCTGAAGAGGAATATCCACAGATTTTACAACCTTGTCTAAAGTGGCGATTGCCTCAATAAATTCATCATTCACAATCGAAGGATAAGCATACATAACTCTTATCCAGGAAATTTCTTCCACCTTGTTCAATTCTCTCAACAACTCTGACAAAGACGGCTTCCCGTAAAGATCTTTCCCGTAATTTGTCGTATCCTGAGCAATAAGAATTATCTCTGCGACCCCTTTTTGCCCCATGCTTTTTGCTTCTTTTACTATTGATTCAATGGTTCTGCTTCTGTATTTGCCTCTCAAAGCGGGAATAACACAGTAAGCACAGGAATAATCACACCCTTCGGCTATTTTTATGTAAGAACTTGAGCCTACGGTAATCTGAAACCTTTCAATGTCATTATTCAAACTGTAATAAGGATTTTCAGAAATTTCATACAAAATTTCTTTTGAATTGCCGGAAATTTTCTCCACCACTTCAGAAATTTTTTCAATATCACCTGTTCCCACAAAAGCCAAAGCTTCAGGAATCAAGTCCATAAGTTCTTTTTTGTATTTTTGAGCTAAACATCCTGTAATAATAATCTTTTTACCTGATTGGGCAAGCTCAACTATAGCTTTTACAGATTCTTTTTCGGCATCTTTTATGAAAGCGCAAGTATTTACAAGGATTATATCAGCTTTTTCTTCATCAAGATTAATTTCATAGCCATTTTTAGAAAGAATCCCAAGCATGTTTTCAGAATCAACAAGATTCTTCGGACATCCAAAGTTTATCAAACCTATGGTTGGTTTTGTCATTTTAATACTCAACTTTATCCTGTTTAGAAGCCCAGTTTTCAAAAACTTTTATTGCTTCGCCGCGAAGAATCTGACAAAATTTCTTATCTCTTTTTTCAATAATTTTTTCAAATTCGTTATAAATAAAATCATCCCTAAAACCAATGTTATCGGCATCTGTTTTAGTGTTTGCGTAATAAACTTCATCAATATTTGCCCAGTAAATCGCCGCCAAACACATAGGGCATGGCTCACAACTCGCAAAAATGGTTGATCCTGCCAAATCAAAATTATTAATATTTTTAGAAGCTTCTCTTATGGCAACAACTTCGGCATGCGCAGTAGGATCATTTGAACTTGTAACCCTGTTAAACCCTTCACCGATAATTTTCCCGCCTTTTACTATAACAGCGCCGAAAGGACCACCATATTTGTTTTTCATACCATAATCAGAAAGCTCTACAGCTCTTCGCATAAAACTTTCTTTTTCCTGTTCAGAAAGATTTTGTTTTTCAACTTTTAAATTTTCCATAACTCTCCAATTATAAAAAAATCTTGTAATTTTTTACCCTTATCCTTAAAAATTATAAAACAAAAACCCTCTTTTATACATGTAACCAATTAAATTGCTGTTTCCTGTTTTCGGGTTTTTTAAAACGTGAAATATTTTAATGATATAAAAAATCCCGAAAACCAACTTGAATTGGGGGTGATCGGGTTTTATAGTTTAAATTTTTTAACTAGCTTCTCTGGTGCTTTTTATCTTTTGTCTTATGTTATGAGCCAAATCATCTCTACCGCTTTTCTGATAAATAGCCGCCATGTTTTCAAGGAATTTTATGTTATCAACATTGGTTTTAGCTGTTTTTATTTCTTTTTGACTTATTTTTGAATTATTTACAACAGGTTTTCTTGTTCCAGTAGCTGTTTTTGTTGTTTTAAGAGCCGAATTCAATTGTGAAGCCTGAATTTTTGGAGCAACAGGACGGTTAATACCGGAATCCACAGGACGGTTTAATCTTTGCGGAGGAAGCTGACTATTCTGGTATTCCCTCACTGCATGCTGGGAATTTGCGCCATAAGCCTGATTTTTAACTTGTTTTTCTCTGGTATAATTGCTTCCAAGACTTCTTGCTAAAAGTTCTTTTCTTTCATTTGCGGTCCTGTAAAGCTCGATTTCTCTTTCTCTTAAATTGTCTGAAGCAAGATCAATTGTAACATTTTTAGGCTTACTGATAAACTTAAACATACCAATTGCAATGAAAACAACAGCAAATATTCTTAAAAGCCAGTCAAAACCTTCTTTACTGAATATTTTTTTCAAAGCGGCATTTCCGACCATTGAATTTTTAACTGTTTCAATATTATTATTTTCTGTATTTAAAAGATTATCTTGTGGTGGCTGCAAATTATTTTCTGAATATTGAGGTTTTACTGGTTCCTGAACAGCTGCGGCCGTCGTTGTGCTTGCTGCTGTGCTTTGCGCTAAATTAATAACGGGAATATCCTGATTTGACTGAGCTGTTTGAGTTAATGCAGTAACTTCAGGCTTTGAAACAGAAGTATTATTTACAGGAACAGAAGAAGCTTTATCCCCCATAAAATCCAACGTATCGCTTCTGGAATCAAGAATAACTTTACTTGAAGCAATATTTAACCCCTGAATGAAAACTCTTACTTTATCTCCCGCAACAGCCTGAACGATAACATTATCAATTTCAGGAGTATTGTTATAAATCGTGTTCACAAATTCTGCTGAGCGTGTGTTTTTAAGGTCTATGACTATTTTATTGTCAGAAGTTACATATTTTTCGACAGGAACATCCTTGTCGGCTTTCAAAATAATTTTATAGCTGTAATTATCTTTCGAGCTGATTTTTATTTCCGATAAAGTCGCCCCATCAAAAGCATACACAGGCACGACAGCCAGCATTAAAGAAACAAATGCCGCACTAAAGACCATTTTAGCCATATTTTTTAGCTTTTTCTTCATATATTTAACCCTTTACTCCTCAAATTTTACCCGAATCCCCGTTTTACATTCCTTCGCGACATAAGGCTAAATTCATTCCTTATGGAATCGCTATGTTATTAGAGTAACTCTTTAAGGCTTCTCATGGCATCGACCATAGGGTTTACGGAAAAAAAATTAACCTCTAATCCAGAGGTGTAGAAAAGGTGATCTTTAGATAAAAAATGACACCCTGTCCCCAAACTGTCATGCTGAACTTGATTCAGCATCTATACAATAAACTTTTTTATAATGGGTTCAAGCCCCATCATCCGCCCTACTTTTTGTAATATTATTGCGTTTTCGGGGTTCGAATCTCTTTATGAGTTTTGTTAATCAAATTTATAATTTTTGTTATAATTCAGGAGAGTCTAGATTTTGTAATAGGTTTTTAATATGAAAGATTTTTTTCTTCGTTTAGTCAAGTCTAAGGTTTTACTTGGTGCTTTAGTAATTTTTTTTGGCATCCCAGCGTGGGTGGGTGTGGTTAATACATTAGATAAATACGAAAGCCATCTGGAAATGAAAATAGATAAACAAGGAAATGTTTTATCTAATGTAAAAAAGAAAGGCAATGCCAACAGAAAATTTTTTATTAATAGAAAAGAAGAAACTATAAAAGATGGTGATTTGATACGTATATTTTCCGAACGAAAAGTTGGCTATGTGAATAAAAAGGGTGAAGTTATAATCAAGCCGACATTTTATGA
>MFRJ01000117.1:6352-9157 GCA_001784535.1 Candidatus Melainabacteria bacterium GWA2_34_9 | reverse complement strand
TTAAAAAATCTTTTGCACAAGAAGTGGATCAATGTTTAACTTCTGCAAAGGGTGATTTAATAAGGGTTGGCATAAGCACAAATGATTTCAGCTCTCTTGAATACAAAGAAATAAGCATTACTTCCGATGCGGGTTTTATAGCAACTGATAAAAATTCAAATATAGAAGTAATAAAAGCATCTCCAAAAGATGTATTGAAGTTTCAAATAAACAAAGATACTTTTATTGTTTACCAAAACGCTCAGAAAGTTGCAGAAACCATTGTCGGGAAAATAGAAATAACAGCCGAAAATAATTACCCACTGCAAATAGTTGGTTTGAAAAGAAAAGGAAAACCTGCTGCTTATAGGGGAATTTTTGAAATTATCAGAACACCTAAAAAGACAGATAAATTGTCTGTTATAAACGTACTTCCTCTTGAAGAATATTTAAGAGGAGTTGTTCCTAATGAACTTCCTGTATCTTTTGGATTAGAAGCTTTAAAAGCACAAGCAGTTGCTGCAAGAAATTATGCGATAAGACCGCGGGATAAAATAAACAATCTTTTTGATGTATGTGATTCTGTTCAGTCACAGGTTTATTTTGGAGCAAATACCGAAAGCCCTCTTTCAGATCAGGCAATAAAAGAAACAAAAGGACTTTTGGCGCTGTATGACGGTGAGCCTATTCTTGCTCTTTACAGTTCAACGGCTGGTGGGTACACAGAAAACTATGAAAATGCTTTCTCCGAGCCGGGAAGTGAAAAATTCCCAGCAAAACCTTTGCCTTATTTAAAAGGAAAACCTGATATTGAAGGAACTCCCTGTTTAAATTGGGAAGAGTCTGCAAGAAATTTTTATACCTCGTCACCTCAGACATTTGATAGCAATTCAGGTTATTTTAGATGGACAAGAAGCTGGACGGAAGGAGAGTTAAGAAAAGAATTAAATCAAAGCCTTAGTAAATTTTCCAAATCCGGTCTTGTAACTCCTGCTTTTGAAAAAGGAACAGATATTGGCAAAATTAAAAACATTGAAATCTTATCAAGAGGGGTTTCGGGAAAAGCTATAGTTCTTTGTATCACAACAGAAAAAGGATCATGGACAGTTAAAAAAGAACTTTTGATAAGAAGAATTTTGACTAATCAGGGAAAAGCCCTGCCTAGTGCGAACATAGTTTTAAATCTTTCTTTTGATGACAAAGGAAATCTCTTAAAAATAGAAGCTGTTGGCGGAGGACTCGGGCATGGAGTGGGAATGAGCCAATACGGCGCAGGTTATATGTCAAAAAACGGCTATACTTTTGATCAAATTCTTCAACATTATTATGATGGGATTTCTATCGGTACTCGACCTGTTGTTGTTGATTCCCAAATGCTATCACCGATAAGACAGCAGCTTTTTGTTCCTTCCGGCAAAGCTGACCTTTTAATAGAAAATACTCAACTCATCGACAAATTTGATTTTATGATAAATTCTAAGAAGATAAGTTTAACAAAATTCTATCTTCCCGGTGAAAAAATCAGGATGCCTCTTACTAATTTGCTTAATAAGGGATTAAACGAAATAGTATTTTATCCGCTGGAAAAAAACGAGAATAAAAGCGTAAAAGTTCGGATGGAAGTTTTTAGATACAAATAATAATTGGATACGGGATCTGCATAAGGGTTAAGAATCAATAATATGAATCATAAAGATATTTTTAGAGTCGCATGGTTAATAGCCGTAATTACTATAGTTAGCAAGGTAGTTGGATTTGGACGGGATGTAGTAATAGCTCAGGCGTACGGAGCTTCATTGGCAAGTGACGCTTATTTTTACGCTTATCAAGTGCCTGCTTTGACTTTAATATTGTTAGGCGGAGTTAGTGGTCCATTTCATACAGTAACTGTTTCAATATTTTCCAAAGAAGATATTGAAGGAAAACCCTCAAGAGATGCCGAAAGAGCTTTAAATACCTTTTTGAATATTACAGGGATTGTTTTTACCCTGCTTACAATTTTGGTTTATTTTTTCTCAGGTACGGTCGCAAAAATAATTACGGCAGGTGGCGGAATCCAATTGCAAGCTCTTGTTGCAGAGCAGTTAAGAGTTATGTCACCGATAATTTTTATCGGCGGAGTTGTGGGGATTTTATACGGAATATCAAATGTTTATAACAGATTTTTATTAACAACTTTAAGCCCGACTATGGCAAGTTTTGCCATAATAGTTGCAATATGGGGTTTTGGAAGTGATAATACTGGTTTGATTCTGGCATGGGCAACTCTTGCCGGTGCTGTTCTTCAACTTCTTGTTCAACTTCCTGCTTATTTTCAGGTCGGATTTAAATATTTGCCTGATTTTGATATCAAAATGGATAAAATCAAAAAAATCGGTGAAATTATTTTCCCGGCGGTGGTTGGTTGTACAATAGGTCAGCTTAATATTTATGTGGATATGTTTTTTGCTTCGCAATTGGCAGAAGGCAGTTGGTCAGCAATAAGTTACGCCAATAAAATTTTCCAATTCCCTGTAGGAATTATAATGACAGCGATGCTTGTTCCTCTATTCCCTGTTTTTTCTAATTTGGTAGGAAAAAATGACTGGGATTCTCTCCGGTTTTACTTTCATAAAGGCTTAAGCTCGTTATGGTTTCTTGCTTTTCCTGTTTTTTCAATAATATTTGTATTTTCTCAAGATGCAATAACCCTCCTGTTTCAGAGAGGAAAATTTGATGCAGGCGATACTGTTATGGTAACCCAAGCTTTGATTTTTCTTTCCTTCGCAATATTTCCGTATGTAGCACGAGATCTTTTAACAAGAATATTTTATGCTTTTGATGATA
>MFRJ01000117.1:3791-6344 GCA_001784535.1 Candidatus Melainabacteria bacterium GWA2_34_9 | reverse complement strand
GCAGGAATAAATTTAATATGGCTCGCGTTTTTAATAAGAAAGAAAGTTAATCTTGATTTTAAACGCATAAGAACACCTCTTTTAAAAATCTCAGCAGCAACGCTAGTAATGACGGCTGTTGCTTTTGGTTCAAACTTATTTTTACATCAAATACTGGGAGAAAGCCGTATTCTCTTGTTAATAAACCTATTAACAAGCGGAGTCCTTGCTATGATTGTGTATCTTATAATGAGTATTGTTTTAAAATTAGACATAGCAGAGCAATTGCTATATAAGGTAAAAGCAAAAGTCTTTAAAAACAATTAATAAATTATGCTGCGCCGTTACCATTAATTACAACAGGAATTGTTTTTAAAATAATTCCTATATCCATAAGGATATTCCAGTTTTTTATGTATTTATAATCAAGATTAACAACTGCATCAAAGTCTATAATATTTGCTCTGCCGCTTACTTGCCACATTCCTGTCAGACCGGGAATTGTTTGAAATCTGACATAATGCCATGATTTATATTCTTTTAATTCGCGTAAAAGAGGTGGTCTTGGACCTACAAGACTCATTTCGCCTTTTAATACATTGAATAATTGAGGCAATTCATCAAGACTGTATCTCCTGATAAATTTTCCGACTTTTGTAATTCGGGGATCATTAGATGCCTTGAACATTATCGGATTTGTTTGGTTATATTCCTTGACCTGTTCAAATTTTTCTTCAGCATCATTTACCATGCTTCTGAATTTATACATATAAAATTCTTTTTTATTTATGCCTACTCTTTTTTGTTTAAAAACAGCAGAACCTTTTGAGTCTATTTTTATTAATATGGTTAATAATAAAAACAAAGGAGCTAGTGCAATAATAGCCATTAGGCTTAATGTAACATCCATTATTCTTTTCATTGTCCACTGAAAAGGCTTTGTCTGACTTAAAGGTAGTTGGTTCAGGTGTATTAAGTCAGTATTATGCATTAAGTCATTATTAATATTAAATGTCTTAATGCTTTGTTGGTTAAAAGCAGCAAGCGCCATATTTTGACATAACTCCAGATTATTATATATAACTCTATTTTGATTAAAATTATGACTCTAAATCAATACTACATAAATGATAATATTAAGAGCATAAAAAAAATGCAAATATTTTTGTTTTTCATTTATATGAAGTATTTTTATTTTCTATAAAAATATATTTATTAAATTGATAAAAGGCTTCGTAAGATAAGTCAAATTTCAATAAATTTATGAAGAAAACGAAATGTTTCTTAACAAAGAGGATTTCTTTCATTTTTTAGATATATATATTAATATATTTATTATACTTTATTTCGGGGTCGAGGAAAAACAAACCTTTTTGCTTGGGAGTTATTTAAATTTGTCTATTACAACCGATGTTTTATCTGAAATGCTTGAGGTTAATCCCAATACAATAATAAATTGGGAGTTAAGTCTTGGCTTAGATATAAAAACAAATAATTCCGGTATTAAAGTATATTCAGATGAGCTGGTAACCTTTTTTAAAAAGGTTAAATCTTTAATTTTAAATGGTTATACTCTTTCTTCAGTAAAAGATCTTTTGATTTTGGAAGTTAAATATCATAATAATGTTCAAGTAGAACCTCAAAAGATGCGAACAGAAGATCATAATAATCATTCAAAAGAGAAAGTAATCAGCAATATTAATGAAAGTACGGTAATACTCCTTAATGACGATAAGCCTGATTCTTCTCCGCAAATTAACAAAAAAATCTATGAAACCGAAAATTTTACAGATTCTGATTTGAAATATACAAAAGAAATGAATAATAACGTCGGTGGCGAAAATTCATTTAATGGCATTAAAGAAAATGGGGAGAGTAATTTAAATCAACCAGATATGATAAGTTTGTTTGAAGTTCTTTTAAAAGAACTTAAAGCTTATACAGATCGAACAATAGAAGCAGAAAAGAAAATATTCCTGCTGGAAGATTATGAACGCCGGGTTAAAGAAGAATATTTTGAAATTAAATCTGAAGTAAAACAGCTCAAAGTTCAGTTGGAAGACAAAAATCAAAAATTAAAAGAATTTGAGGAACAGAAGAAAAGACTAAACCTGATGGAAGTTCAGCTAAAAATTATGCAGTTATCAAATGCTAAAAAGAAATTCTGGGAGTTTTGGAAGTAATAAAACAATAATAATGCCTTTAAAAGTATATAAATATTTCTTTACGTTTTTGACAAATTCTTTTTATAAATTTAAATTAAGAATGGTAAACTTAAATTAATCAATTTTGTAGTGTTAAGTGATTTGTCGTGTAATAAAGTGAAAAAATATATAGCATTAATTTTTATTTATTTATATATATCAATGCCGATGGCTTTTGCTGAAAATATTAATGATTGTAAAGCAGAAATTCCCGCAAAGAATATTATAAAGTCCCGTCTGGAGTTTAATTCAAATAATTATTCCAGAAGTTATGTATTGGGACCAAATGATGTTATCAGTATTTTTGTTTATGATTCTGAAGAATTTAATCAGGAAAATATTCGGATTCAGCCTAACGGAAATATTATTA
>MFRJ01000117.1:2880-3626 GCA_001784535.1 Candidatus Melainabacteria bacterium GWA2_34_9 | reverse complement strand
GCAGCTATGAAATGAGCACTGATACTTCAAGCAATCAAAATCAAAGCAGTACAAAATCAGAAGTTATGCTGGAAAGAAAATCGCCTTTGCTTTCTAATGTTTTGGTTGCGGCGGGAGGTATCCAGTTTGATTCGGATCTTGAGAATGTAAAAATTACAAATTCTTTTGATAACAGCGAATTCAATGTTAATTTAATGAATATACTGGAAAAAGGTGATGCGAGTCAGGATATTTATTTAATGGCGGGAGATACGGTTTATATTCCTAAATTACCTACACCGCTTGCGGTAAGTGAAGAAAAATACAAAAAATATGCAACAGCTACGTTTTCACCACAAATTGTTCCGATTAAAGTCTATGGATATGTTAATAAACCGGGTTTAATAAAATTGGACAGTTCTGCTTCAATAACTTTAAATTCTGCAATTACAGCAGCAGGCGGTTATCTTACAGATTCTGCCTATGCGCCTAAAAAAATATTTATAAGCAGAGCGGATATTTCCGGCAAACTTGTAACAAGAGTTGTTAATCCGATGAGCAATGATGTAACTTTGATGCCTAACGATATAGTTTATGTGCCTGAAAAACCAAGACCTCTTGTTGGCAAAAGTTTCGATTATATGATGAGAGTGTTAAATCCGGTAAATACATTTGCCAATACTTATAATAATTGGGCTCTTATGTATGATCCGCACAGATATCAGGTTATAGGAAAGTAAATAAAACTAAATGGATATTAATAGTTT
>MFRJ01000117.1:0-2594 GCA_001784535.1 Candidatus Melainabacteria bacterium GWA2_34_9 | reverse complement strand
AGGAAAAGTACTGTAAATAAAGATAAATCTATAAATATTGATAAAATCATAGAAGTAAAAAATAAACCCGGTACTGACATATTAAGCATAACTTTTACATGGGATAACCCTAAAGAGGCTAAGGTTTTATTAAACTCTGTTTTAGAAGAGTATGATAATATTAATCTTCTTATAAATAAAAAAATCAGGACAGCAAGACGTAAATATATTGAGTTAAATCTTTCTCAGATTGATAAAAAATTATACGAAATAAGAAATAAAATTAAACTGTTTAAATCTACAAATTTAGCCATAAATATAGATGAAGAATCTATCAAGCTTGTTGATCAAAAAATTAATACTTCAACAAAGCTGGAAGATCTTGATGCAAGTATTAACAATACCTCATCATCAGTTGCTGAGTTGGAAGATAAATTAGCGCTTAAATCTGCCGAAGCTATTAATGCTGTTGCATTAGGCTCAGGAAATCAGACACTGGTAAAACTAAGAGGAGATTTGAATACGTCTGTTCAGCAGTATGAATTTGATTCCTCCAAGCTTGCTGATACAAATCCTAAGATGATAGCCCAGAAAAACAAAATTACAGCGATAAATGCACAAATAAAAGATCAAATAAAACTTAGTCTGGGAAAATATGCTAAAAATAAAGGAATTAATATATTCGATCCTGTTAGAGAAAGACTCGTTGAAAATCTTGTAACAAATCAAACCAAGCTTATCGGCTTGCAGGCTGAAAAACTATCAATTAACAATACTATCGATAAGATTAATTTAGAACAGTCTAAAATTCCTCAAAAGAAATTTACTCTTGATAATCTTGAACAGGAAGAACGTACTTTAAGCAAAGCTTATGACCAGCTTAGAGAAAAACAAATTGAAGCAAGAATAAAAGAAGCTGAAGCTGTAAGTAATGTTGTTGTAATTGATCCTCCAAGTGCTCCGACAGGTATTTCTTTCCCTGCACCTTTGCAGGTGTTGATAATCGCTTTTATGCTGGGTTGTTCATTTGGATTCACCGTTTCAATATTAAAAACTTTAATTGAAGATGTTTGTGATGACATTGAATCAATAGAAGAAATTACAGGAGCTTCAATAATTGGAACAATTCCATGGCTTAAACATTTAATTTTAAACGACCAATACCAATTTATACATGGAATTGCATACAACAATATTGTTTCTAATCTTATGATAAAGTGCTATAAGCATAATACCAAGGTTTTAACCTTTACTTCATCGTCCCTTAAAAAACCTCAATCATCTATTTTGTACTATTTAGCTTGCAGGTTTAAAAAACTGGGTCATTCTGTTGTGGTTGTTGACAGTGATTTTAGAATACCAACTTTGCTGGAACATGCTTTAGTGGATCATAAAGTAAAAACTAATTTGTCTGATCTTATAGTATCACTTGAAACTAAGATGAGAAAGTCAAAAATAATTGAAGCACAGGATGTTTTAAGTGCTTTAGTGGAGGATGAAAAAGGCATACATCATCTTGGCAATAAGGAAATGGTTTTCGACCCCTATGAATATTTTGGAACTTCTTCATTTGAAGCTATTATTGCAATTTTAAAGAACGAATTCGATTGGGTATTAATAGATACAGGCGCAGCACATATTACACCCGAATTTTTAATTATTTCGAGGCTTTCTGACGGCGTTATTTTATTTGTAAATAAAACAATTACTTATACTATACTGAAAAATATTTCAAAAACTCTTAAAAATGCAGGTATCCCAATGGTAGGAACTATTGTTAGAGAATTCGGATCAAGATTAGAAAAAGATTATGAAAAATATTTAAGGCATCAGGAAGATCAAATTATTGGCGAATCTGAATTTGAGTTGATGAATCAATGAGTAGCACTTTAATTTCTAAGAACAGAGTTGATTTCTTTGGAGTTAATATTGATCTTTTTACAATGGAAGAAACTTTGGCTAAGATTTCTGAATTTATAGAAACACGGCAATGTATTCAGCATGTGGTAGTTAATGTTGCCAAGCTTGTTTATGCTCAAAAAGATGTCGAGCTTAAAAAAATAATTAACTCCTGTGGGCTTGTTAATGTGGATGGAGCAGGAATAGTTCTTGGCGCAAAATTCTTAGGAATAAACATTCCTGAAAGAGTTACAGGCATTGATTTAATGCAGAATTTAATTCAATATTCTTCTAAAAAAGGTTATAAAGTTTATTTTTTTGGTGCGGAAGAAGATATTTTACGGAAAGTTATTAATAATTATCAGCAAAAATATCCCGAATTAATAATAACCGGATACAGAAACGGTTATTATTTACCTGAAGAAGAAGAAAATATTGCATTAGACATTAAAAATTCAGGCGCTGATATTCTTTTTGTGGCAATGGGCTCGCCAAAGAAAGAAATTTTCCTGAATAAATATATGAATACAATGGAAGTCCCTTTTACCATGGGGGTTGGAGGGAGCTTTGACGTCATTGCGGGTAAAGTAAAAAGAGCTCCTGATTGGGCACAAAAATTAAATTCAGAGTGGATATTCAGGTTAGTTCAGGAACCCAGGCGCATGTGGAAAAGATATCTGATTACAAATTCCGTATTTGCAGCTATGCTTATCAGC
>MFRJ01000116.1:8313-21485 GCA_001784535.1 Candidatus Melainabacteria bacterium GWA2_34_9 | reverse complement strand
TTTATTAATAACTCCACAAACATAATTTTGTGTTTCTACTTTTGGATCAATCTTCTCAACAGTTAAGTTTGGGATTCCTTTTCCAATCGTTTCGGTGACATGAGCCGCAGGATCGGTAGTTGATAGCAACACAGAGTTACCATGCTTAGCTAATTGAGTTGCAATCATTGCAGCCATAGTTGTTTTACCAACGCCGCCTTTTCCCATGGTCATTATTACACCGCTGCCTTCTGCTTCCAATTCTTTAAGAAACTTGGACCACGGCTCAATATCTTTAATAGCCTCTGCTGTTTTAACTTTTAAATCTTCCGCATTGATATTATAAGCCAGATCTGTTCCATTACAACAAACGCTTTGCAGTGATTCAATTCCCATTACTCCCGAAGGTCTAAAAGGAACAGTAGTTGTCGGTAACTTTTTAAGTTCCACGGGCATTATATCAAGTGCAGTTTTTGATTTATCGGCAAAAGCTCTGGCTATTTTATCATCAGAATCCTTGGAAAATACTCCATTAATAATCAAATGCTGATTAATCAGACCAAGTTCACTTAATTCTACGCTTGTTCTGGCGGCTTCATAAAAACTCATTTCTTCAGCTCGTGAAACAAGAACCAATAAAGTTTTATCAGGATTTTTAAGAGCATTAACTACATTTTCAAAAAGTATTTTTTGCTCTGCAAGACCTGAAACAGGTCCTAAACAAGAACTCCCTGTTTTATTGCTAGCGATAAAATCATTCCATGCAGACGGAAGATTAAGCAAACGAAGTGTATGCCCTGTTGGAGCTGTATCAAGCACCACATGGTCAAAATCTTTTATTACTGAGTCATCTCCAACAAACTTGGAAAATTCGCTAAAACCTGCAATTTCAACGGTGCATGCCCCTGAAAGCTGCTCTTCCATCTGCTGAATAGTTGCATCAGGAAGCACTCCTCTATAAGGTCCGACCATTCGTTCACGATATTCTGCCGCTGCATCAATCGGATTGATGTTCATAGCATATAAGTTTTTGACACCATTTACTTGTGTGGGTATTGAACCAAGTTTTGTTTCCAGAACCTCATCCAGATTTGAAGCAGGGTCTGTGCTGATTAGCAATATTCTTTTTCCCCTTTCAGCCAAACCAACTGCTGTAGTACAAGCCATTGATGTTTTGCCTACGCCGCCTTTTCCTGTAAAAAACAGAAATCTTGGTGCTTTTGTTAACAAATTTTTCATTTTTTGTTATTTCTCCAGTTGCATAATTAATAAGTTAATTTGACTAAAAAATGAATTCTTCAAGTCGCTATAAAATACTTACTAACTATTTTAAACACATATTTTGGTATTTGGCAAATTAACCAAGTAGGTAATTTATTAAATAATTTTCTTTAGGTTAAGATATTGTTATGAACAATGAAATTCAAAAAAAGTATCAAAAACGCTCAGAGTTAATAAAAGCTCTTGCCCATCCTACAAGACTTTTTATTATCGACTTTTTGTCAGACGGTGAAAAATGCGTCTGCGAAATTGTCGAACAGGTCGGCGTAGATATTTCAACTATTTCCAAGCATTTATTGGTTATGAAGAATGCAGGTCTTGTTGAAAGTGAAAAACGAGGACTTAATATGTTTTATAAAACCACTTGTCCTTGCATTTCGAGTTTGTTTGACTGTTTGGAATCTATTAGCAAAAAAGATTAATCAGCTTACTGATTAAATAAGTGTAAAATTTTTTGTAATACTACTTGGCGGTTTTACCAAATAGTAATATAATTTTATTAATAAATTTAACAAATTTTAAGGAGAGTTATAAATGGATACAAAGACAAGCTGCAAATTATCCTTCATTGAAAGGTTTTTAACCCTTTGGATATTTCTTGCAATGGCTATAGGAGTTGGCATAGGGTATTTTATTCCAAGCGTTGAAGCATTTATTAACAGATTTCAGGTTGGAACGACAAACATTCCTATTGCAATAGGTCTTATTGCGATGATGTTTCCTCCACTTGCAAAAGTAAAATACGAACAGTTGCCGGAAGTTTTTAAAGACAAGAAAATTTTGGGATTATCTTTAGGCTTAAACTGGGTTATCGGTCCTGTTTTAATGTTTTTCCTTGCAATAATATTTTTGCATAATTACCCTGAATATATGATAGGGCTAATTATGATAGGACTTGCACGCTGTATTGCTATGGTTCTTGTATGGAATAACCTTGCAGAAGGTTCCCCTGAATATGGAGCAGGACTTGTAGCTTTTAATAGTATATTTCAAGTTCTATTCTTCAGCGTTTTTGCATGGTTTTTTATTACTATTTTACCGCCATTATTCGGGTTAAGAGGTTCTATAGTAGATGTAAACATTTGGTTGATAGCCCAAAGCGTATTTATTTATCTTGGCATTCCTTTTATTTTAGGCTTTTTAACAAGAACATTTTTAATAAAAATCAAAGGCTATAACTGGTATCATGATGGTTTTGTGCATAGAATCGGGCATATTACGCTTATAGCTCTTTTATTTACTATCGTTATTATGTTCAGTCTAAAAGGCAAGCTCATTGTCCAAATTCCAATGGATGTAATCAGAATAGCAATACCACTTGCCATATATTTTTCAATAATGTTTTTAGTCAGTTTCTTTTTAAGTAAAAAACTTGGAGCAAATTACGAAAAGTCTGCAACAGTAGCTTTTACAGCTGCCGGAAACAATTTTGAACTTGCGATTGCTGTTGCAATTGCTGTTTTTGGTATAGGTTCAGGCGTTGCTTTTGCGGCAGTTATTGGTCCGTTAATCGAAGTGCCTGTCCTTATAAGCCTAGTTGATTTGTCTTTATGGTTTAGAGAAAAGTTTTTCAAAGACTAAAAATTTAATTCAATTCAGTTATTCTTTCTTTTACTCTTGCGACTATTTGAATTAAATCTTTTGATTTCTCTTCATTTAGCCCTTCAAGACTAGCCTGAGCCAATAATTCATTAAGATTTGTAGCTATTAAAGCTTTTTTGACTTTTGACTTATCTAAATCAGCAAATTCTTTAGTTATTGTACTGATTGAATTTGTCGCAGCATCTAATAGATAGAGCTTGTCGGAAGATTTATCTGCAAATTTATCAGGATTTATAACTAAATCTTGGAAAACCGAGAATGCTAAAATCGGATTTGTATTGCCCATGATATATACAGAAGTGCCTCTTGTAGCAATATCCGCTGTTTTATCATTTAAAATACCTGATAACATTCCAAATACAGCATTTCCTTTTTTAGGTAAGTCAACCATAAATGCTTGCGCAAGCTGATCTGCTATTTGTGTTTTAGCCTCTTCTTGGGTTGACGCCTTAAATAATTTTGTTAAAGCATACAAACATTGATTTTTAACATTTTTATCCTCTGCTGTTATGCCTTTTGTCAATCCTGTAGCTACAAGAATAAGCGGTTGATCATCTTGCACATTTTTATCCAATTTTCCATTGTTTTTCACTGCGTCTTCAGCGTATTTGATTAATGGCTCATAATCAGCTTTTTGTACAAGAAGACCGGCAGCCATTGTTCTTAAAAGACCATCGCTATTTTTATCAAATAATATATTACCCAATTCTTTCATTAATAGTTTATTGTCGGATTTAGGTATTTCATTCAATAGCACTTGTAATTTTTGTGAATCATTAGACAATACTGCCTTTTTTAAACTTTCCAGTATATCTTTTGCATTTTTTTCAGGATTTTCTTTTAAAACATTAACTGACGTTGCAGAAATTTTCTCTGCTTCAGCTTTTGCTTTATTCTGTTTTTCCATGATTTTATCGCTAAGAGGATTTTGAAGTGTTTCTCTAATTGTATTCAATTCTTCAACAGCTTTTTTTACTTCTGTTTTATATATTGCACATTTATCTTTGAATTCAGAATTTTCGGGCAATAATTCTTCCAAATTAGAAATGCCGTTAAATTTTCTCGCAAGTATATTAATATTGGCTATTGCTCTTTCTATAACTTCATCAGCATAATTATCCTGACTTGCAGCAATATCTTCATGCCATTTAGTTAATAATGACAATTCCTGAGGCTGATTCATCATTTTTGAAGCTTCAAGTGCTTCCTGAATTTGTTTTTTGTATTCATCAAGAATAGAACTATCCGGCATGTCCTTATTTACAAAAGTTTCATCAAGCTTGCCAAAATATGATTTTACAGCTTCATCAAGCGATTCTTCTTTATTTATTTGATTTATATGAGATTCAAAAACATTATTGATTATATTTTGATCATTATTGCGTTTTTCCAGCTTAGAAACATATCCTTTAATATGCTGTAAATGCTTCTGTGGGCTCGGTCCTTCCAAATAATAACTTACTGCATCTTTTACCATGCCTGTTTGCTGTAAAAAGAATTTCAGGGTTTTATTATTATTTGCCGAATCCTGCAAAGTACCTAAAACAAGTTCAATACCTTTTTTTGAATTTATCGGCATTGGCTCATTAGTCTGTGTATCCACTAAAAGCGTTGCATCTTTACTTTTTAATTGTTGAGTTATTTGAGGTAATTTGCCTTCACCTATTTCTTTCATGAGCCCAAACTCGATTGCACATTTAGATGACGCATCCATCATTCCGACTAAATTATTTATCCAGTTTTCTTGAATTTTAGCATTTTGAGGATTTTTAAAATCCATTTCAGGAAGAGTATTGATTATTTCTTTAAGAAATTCTTCAGGATAATCAACAATACAATTGTTAACAAAGCTTTTTATAAGCCCTTCACATAATCCTTGACTCTCTTTAGATTCAGGATTAATTCGTATGCTTTTATACCATTCTTTTAAATCTTCTTTTGTTTTATCACGCTGTTCCGGTCTGACAAATGATTTAACAAAAACCTCTGTATTTTGTTTTAAACCGGCTTTCAGTTCATTTATTTGATTATCAATTTGCGCAGATTTATCTTTATCAGCACATTTCTTTTTTTCTTTCATTAAATTTGATATTTCCAAAACTGTGCCGCCAAGAATATCTATATTTTTGGTAATAATTTCCATTTTTTGTTTTCCTGATAAAACTTTAATGGTCGGCAATGTAGGTCTTGCTCCATATTTATCAAAAGCCATCTGTCTCTGACTGTTTACCATTTTCTCAAGACCAACATAAGAAAGCTTGCTATTAAGATTCATAACAATTGTATTCATTCCATAATCTGTATTACAGAAATCTTTTTTATTTTGCTCTATAGTTTTTATTCTTTCTTCTTTTGTTAATTTTTTAGCTTCAGGAGATTTAATCCACTCTGCCTGTTTTTCTACTTTTTGAATAATTTCTTTATCTTTTTGAGACATGCCGGAGAGATTGAAAACATCAGAAGAAGCTAATTGCGCCGCAATATTACTAATACCTTCTAAAGCTTTAGGATTTTTGCCTCTTGCTTTTTGTACAATCGAATAAGAATCATCATATATAATTCCTAATTCTTCAGAATTTGAACTATCTAATACCTTGTTAAAACTGTCAGCATCACTTTCGTGAAGGTCTTTATAAACTTTCATAAGCTCTTCATTTGTTTTAGGACTGTATTTTTTATCTATCCAGCCTAAAATCGTTCTACCCATGTCAGTTTTTTCAAGATCATCAATTGACTGAGCTTTCGTAGAATCTTTTATACAATTACTAATTGAATTTTCCAGTTTAACTTTTAATTTTGCACTTAATTCTTCTTTTGCGCCAGGAGTTGCAGCATAAGAATTAATCATAAATTCTTTTAATTTATTTAATTTATCTTCTAAATCCTTTATAGAACCGTTGCTATCTTTTTCAATAATTTCTACTGCTTTTTTCTCAATAATATTAATATCTTTTATTGCGGAAATATTAATTTTTTCTTCTTTTTCCAGTTCATTAATTGAGCCTAAAATTGCTTTTTGGAATTTGTCTACAATTTCATTAACAGATTTTTGATCTTTATTAAAGAATGATTTGAATTGATCTTTTCTGTCAGAAACTATTGTTTTCTGCGCTTTATCAAAATCTTCAGATGTTTTTGCTGTTAAAACTGAGGAATATGTTGCAAAAGAACTACCGCTGTACTTAAGCATTGATGATTTCTTAAGCGCTATTTTCAAAATATGATCTTCAGGAATTTTATCAAAATCTTCGCGTGATTTTATGCCTTTTTCCAAACCTAACCGACGGTTTTCATCAATATCAGCTCCGTTTATAAGGCTTACAAACATTTTATTTAAAGTTTTAGCTTGCACCTGAGCATTTTTAAACTTATTAAGGTCAAATTTCTTGCCTGTCGCTGTATTTAAAGCAATTTCTTCCTGTATGATTTTTTCAGTTTCTGTTGAAATTTCTATTTTCTTTAAATCTTCAGATTGTTCTGATCTCATTATATTTTTAACGGAATTATTGATTCTTTCGCTGATTGATTCAGCTAACAAATCTTTTCCGCCTCTTTTAAACATTTGATCTTCATAATCAACGGTTTTATCGAATATTTGTTTTTTGAGACTATCTTTCAAGCCATCCAAATTATTTTCATTCACCGCATTTAATGAAGAAAGAACAATTCCTGCTGTCAAAGATTTGTTTAATTTTTCAATTTTTTCAAAATTACCTTTCATAAGATTTTCAAGAACATATCCGACTTTTGTCTTGAATTGAGCTTTATCTGTCATTGACAATATTAAACTGCCTGTATTTTTATCTATATCAACAACAGTACCATTTAAAAGAACGTCCATAAATAATGGATATTCAATGTTACGACCTTTATCAGCACAAACTCCTGATACAAAATCTTTCTCAGCAACTCCTTCAATGCCTTCTGATCTGACAAAGAATCCTTGTTTATAGCCAAAATCTCTATCATAGTCAGTTCTTAAATTCCCTGCAGCATCTTTCCAGGTATGGTCAAATTCGCCTGGTCCCCAGGTATTATCAAGATAAAGAACTCTTTCTTTTCCTGCTTTTTTTGTTTCAGGATCAATTGTGCTTGCAGAATCAACGTCATAAATACATTGGGCATGACCTGAAACCTGCTGATCACTAACCATTGAATTTAAAATCCCGAGACTTTTACCGCTTTGTAAATGATCCATAGCTTTTGAAGGATCTTTTTCAATATGACAAGAATTTCCTGTCATTTGAGAATAAATGCGGGTTTGGTCTCTTGGTATTAAGCCACTGCCGCCTTCTTCACCTGCCCAAAAATTACCTTTGGATTGCCCGTAAATATTGTATAATCTGCTTAATTCAGGACCAAGTTCCTTATTTAAGGCTTTATAATCTCTTATATTTTCTTTTCTGATTCCGGAAAAATCAATTTCTATCTTTTTAAATATTTCTTTTTGTTCGTTAGAAAATTTATAAACTCCATTATCAGAAATTTTTCTGCCTTCTCTTTTTGCTTTTTGCTTTTTATCAGCAAAATCAGCTATTTCATCAAATTTATTTTGCAGCGCATCCAAAGTTTTTCTCGTCAGAATCTTAGCAGGAACATCCTTTTCTGATTTTTCCAAAACAAGATTTCCTTTTTCCATTTTTTCTAAAAGGATTTCTTTTTGTTTTTGTGGATCTGTAATATTTTCAAGTTTATTTGCTTTAACAAGAGCTTCAAGTTTTTCCGGCACATCAAGTTCAAACTCTTTTTTAACTCTGTAGTATGCCGCTAATTCAAATAAATTTTTATAATCTGCGATTTTGCTTTTACTGCTTGAAAGATTATCTAGTTTTGCTTTATTCGCTTTTGCTTCAGCAAGAAATTCATGAGCCATATATATTTCATCAACGGCTTTTTCTAACTTGTTTTCAGGCAAGTTAGATACTTCAGCTTTAATAATAGAAGTTAATTTCTGTTTTTTAACTATTTCATCTTCTTTAGCATCGATTTTAAGTTCTTTATTTTCTACTTTAGCTGGATTAAGCAGCTTTATTGCTAAAATGCGAACTATATTTTTATCTTTTTCTTCTGGTAATAAACCTTTTAGAGCTTTTTCCGCAATTTCATGAGCATCTTGAGATGTTTTAACTAAGTCATCCTCAATCTTTTTAGAATTAGCTGCTAGTACTTTATTTTTAGCATCTTTAGCTTCAATAGAACCTATAAGACCTTTTAGCTTAATAGAAGCTCTTAATAATTTTTGTTTAGACTGAAGTTTTTCCGGCATGTCAGCTACCCAGTGACTGTCATGGAACATGCCATAATTTTCCTTGTCAAAAGGAGTGAATTTGCCTATTTGTGTTTCGCCGTCACCGGCACTATCAGCAATATTCATCCAGTTGGTAGCAGAAGCGTCTACGATTCTGTAATTCATCCTGAGCGCCCTGTCAAAATCCACAATAGCTTTTTTTGCCTGTGTTTTTGCTGTTTTATCAGGATCAGTAATGTTCTGTACTTCCATGGTGGGTTTGTTATCCAACTCCGAAAGCACTGTTGAAACAAAGGTTAATTTATATTCATGAGGAAGAATTTTTCTGCACTGAGAAATCGCAGCACACATGCCATGCTGTCTTTGATTTGTCTGTTTAATTGTCATCATAGAATTTTCAGGAGTTTTTACAACGAGATCATTTAAAACTTCTGCTAAAACCTGTGTTTTTTTATCTTTTAACTGCGGATTAATCTGATAACCAGCTGTTGCAAAATGAGCTAAAAGTTTCAAACATTCTGTTTTTTCAGAAATATCACATTCAGAAGATGCCATAAAATAATCGATATTTCTTTTGATGGAAGCTTTGTTTTTTAAAATCCTTTTATTATTAGGACTTTCTGTTTTAGAAAGATCTTCAACGGATTTTAATATTTTATTTCTTGACTCAATTAATTCTTTTTCCTTTGGATCAGAGGTTTTTGTTAATATAGCATCAAGTTTTTTGGTTAAAGCTTCTCTTTCTGCTTCATAAGGATTTTTTTCAATAGCTTTATGAGCGGCTGATACTAATAAACCATACCAGTTATTATTCTGAACATTTGTGCCAAGATTGGAATTTGTTTTTAAAAATTTGTGTAAATCAGAACCTGATTTTACTCCATATTTTAAATTTTCTGCCGTTGAAAGCAAAAATTCTATATTTTTAACGCTTGAATCCTGTGAAAACCTGTTTATAACCTCTTTTAATTTTCTTTCTTTCGGTTTAATTATAGCACCATTGTTTTTTACCAGTTCTGCAACCAGTTCATGGTCTTCTCTTGCACCTTTAAAAGAAAGCTTTTGACTTTTTTGTTCCCACTTATTAGATTTTTCTATATTTTGATTTAAATAATTTATAAAATTCATTCAACCCAACATCTCATAAAACTAGTTCAACCCATGACTATATACTTATTAAAGTATTATTATTTTCATAAATTGCTATTTTGCGGAGTTAATTTTTACATAAGTTTAAATAAACAAAAGTTGATCAAAAAGAATCTATAAATTTCTTATTTATAATTTTTGTAGCAATTAAATACAATAAGAGAATGAAAACGAGCAATATCCAATAAAAAGCAGGAAGTGCCACGAACCCTAGATGAAAGGCATAATGAGAAAATATCAGCCATACAATCAAGCTGATCATAAATATATTCATCAGAAAAATCCAAACGCTTGCATTACTTTGAATGAAAGGTATTTTATTAGTCCTGATTGCGTGAACAACAAGAATTTCCGCGATAAGTGTCTTTACAAACCACCCTGTTTGAAATAATTCCTTATTTTCAAGAGCATTAAAACCAAAAATAAGTACAGCAAAAGTTATATAATCAAAAACCACATTAATCGGACCCAATATCACCATGGATTTCTTAATATTATCTATATCCCACCTTTTTGGTTTTCGGGTGTATTCTTTATCTACATTATCTGTAAATAAAGACACTTGCGAGATATCATAAAGCAGATTCTTGGCAATAATTTGAACTGGAGCCATTGGTAAAAACGGTAAAAACATTGAGGCTGTCGCCAAACTTATCATATTTCCAAAATTAGAACTTCCACAAGCACGAAGATATTTTGTTATATTACCGAATACCCTTCTGCCTTCGATAACGCCCTTCTCTAAAATCAACAGATTTTTTTCCAGAAGTATTATATCAGCAGATTCTTTAGCAATATCAGCCGCAGAATCAACAGAAATACCCACATCCGCTGATTTTAAAGCCAGCGCATCATTTATTCCATCACCTAAAAATCCTGTAACATGCCTGTTTTTTCTAAGCATTTCAACAATTTTCTGCTTATGTTCAGGGTTTAATTTTGCAAAAATATTATTATTTTCAACAATTTCCAACAATTTTTTATCAGACAAATTTTCAATATCATTTCCTAAAACAACACCCATAATCTTTATGCCAACTTGAGTACAAATTTTCTTTGTAATTACTTCATTATCACCTGTCAAAATTTTTATATCCACACCATTCTCATATAATTGTCTGATCGCCTCAATAGCGGTTTCTTTTGGCGGATCCAGAAATGCCGCAAAGCCAATCAAAATAAGATTATTCTCATCTTCAGAAGAAAATTTATCTTTCGCAGATAAAAAATCCTTATAAGCAACTGCTATAACCCTAAAGCCATCTTCATTTAATTCCTTTGTTATGTTTGTTATTTTTTCCCGATGAAAATTATCAATTTTTAGAATCTTATTATTATCATTTAATCTATCGCAAATACCGATAACTTCTTCCACTGCGCCTTTACAAACAAGTATCGGCTGCATATCACTTGAATTAACTATTACCGACATACGGCGCCGCTGAAAATCAAACGGAATTTCATCAACTTTTACATATTTATTACCTATATCCAGATTTTTGCCCGAATGTTTATTAGAATGTTCCAAAATCGAATTATCCATCAAATTTTTCAATCCTGTCTGAAAATAACTGTTTATATAAGCATATAAAAAAACGGTCTCGTTCTCCTGCCTGTTTATATCTATATGTTTTTCCAGAATAATTTTGTTTTGCGTGAGAGTTCCTGTTTTATCAGAACACAATACATCCATAGCACCCAAATTTTGAACAGAATTCAGTTTTTTAACTATGACTTTTCCTCTTGATAGACTCAAAGCACCTTTTGAAAGGTTAATTGTCACAATCATAGGCATCATTTCAGGTATTAAACCTACCGCAACTGCAATTGCAAAAAGCAAAGCTTCTAACCAGCTGCCTTTATTTATTGCGTTTATAACAAATACAATCAATACAATATAAACCATGCCTTTTACCAGCAGCATTACAAATTTATCTACACCCTCTTCAAAACTGCTTTTTGCAGTTTTTTGAGTGAGTTTATCAGCTATTGAACTTAAATAAGTATCACCTCCTGTAGCTATAACGATGCCTATAGCAGTTCCACTATTAACATTAGTACCCATAAAACAAATATTAGGAATATCAAAAATATTATTTTTCAAATCATATTGATCTTGATAAGGTTTTTCACTTTTTTCAACAGGCAAAGCCTCTCCTGTCATCGCAGACTGGTTAATATAAAGAGTTTTTGAAGAAATAATTCTTATGTCAGCAGGTATAATATTTCCCGCCGAAAGCCTGATTATATCTCCGGGAACAAGTTCTGATTGTGAAATCTCTTCTTCTTTTCCCGACCTAATTACTGTAACTGTTGTACTAACAAGTTTTTTTAATTTTTCAGCTGCTTTATCAGCCTGATATTCCTGAAAAAATGTCATGAATACATTGATAATAATCATTGCAATAATAATTATTGCAGATTCTATCTCACCTATGAAGAAAGATATAATTACAATAGTAAATAACAAAACAACTAAAGGACTTAGAAATTCTGAAAGCAGCTTAATTAAAGCACTCTCTTGTTTATCTGAAGAAATAACATTATATCCGTATTTCTTCAGGCACTGCTGCACCTGTTTTCCGTTCAATCCCTCTAAAGAAGTATCAAACGATTTTAAAAGTTCATCAATATCAGCCATTGATGACTGTTTTATGCTCTTATGATTCACTTAAACAAAAATTCCATTTATTTAATATGAATAATTATGAGTCAGTCTTAAAACTTATTAAATTAAACACTTGTTTAACTGATGCTTAAAGGCAAAAAAAGAAGGAACAGCTTTACTGTTCCTTCTTAAAACTTATAATTGATTTTTATGTTCCAACTTGCCAGCTGTTCATATATTCAACCATTGCAGGGGTTAATTCATCAATTTTAACACCCATTGAAGCAAGTTTAAGCTTAGCAATATTCTGGTCAACTTCTTTAGGAAGAACATGAACTTTATTTTCAAGTTCGCCCTGATTTTTGATTAAATATTCAACAGCAAGTGCCTGATTTGCAAAACTCATATCCATTACGCTGGCAGGATGTCCTTCTGCTGCTGCAAGGTTTACAAGTCTTCCTTCACCAAGAACAAGAACTGATTTTCCTGATTCTAACAAATGCTGATCAAGGAAAGTTCTGATTTTTTTATGACTTTTTGTCATCTTATTAAGACCAGCCATATCTAATTCAAGGTCAAAATGTCCTGAATTACATACTATAGCGAAATCTTTCATTAATTTAAAGTGCTCTGTATTAATTACGTGTCTGTTTCCGGTAACTGTTATAAAAATATCGCCTAAAGAAGCAGCTTCTTTCATAGGCATAACTCTAAAACCGTCCATTACAGCTTCTATAGCTTTAACAGAATCAATTTCGGTAACGATAACATTTGCGCCCAAACCTCTTGCTCTCATAGCGCAACCTTTTCCGCACCAGCCATAACCAACAACTACAACATTTTTTCCGGCAATAAGAATATTAGTGGCTCTGATTACACCGTCTAATGTACTTTGACCTGTGCCATATCTGTTATCAAAGAAATGTTTTGTCTGGGAATCGTTAACAGCCATAGCCGGGAAAGTTAAAACTCTGTCATTTTCCATTGCTTTAAGTCTTACTATGCCGGTGGTTGTTTCTTCTGTGGTGCCGATGATATCTTTAAGCTGATCGGGTCTTTCTTTAACAAGAGTTGCAACAACGTCTGAACCGTCATCAATAATGATTTGCGGTTTGTGATCAAGTGCGATATTTACGTGTTTGGTATAAGTTTCTGAATCTTCGCCTTTTAATGCAAATACAGAAATCCCGTAATCTTTAACAAGGGAAGCAGCAACGTCATCTTGAGTAGAAAGTGGATTTGAAGCGATTAAAACTGCATCAGCTCCGCCTTCTTTAAGAGTAATTGCAAGGTTTGCAGTCTCTT
>MFRJ01000116.1:0-8260 GCA_001784535.1 Candidatus Melainabacteria bacterium GWA2_34_9 | reverse complement strand
TTGTTGCTTCTGTCATTTTCATTCTCTCCATCTTTTTTATAATTTTTTAGTATAACAAAAAAGCATAAAATTACACAGAATCGATTTTTTAATTAATTATTATCAATGATTAATTAAAAATTAAAATTTCTTTAACTAGCTCTAAAAGGTCGTACAATTATACCAACTGGACCAAAATTAATGACAGCATTATGCCCGGTATACTTTATGCAATATAAGAAGAAATCAAAGAGGTGTTTATTTATGTATAAACCTTTCAAACAATATCTAACAATAGTCGAAACAATGTTGATTTTATCTTTAATTTTTGTTTGCCTAGTCTCCTTTATACAACAAAAAGACCTCAATCAATTAAAGAAGTAACGAATAAATTCCTGAAATCAACTGTTTTCTTTTAAATTTTCACATTTTTATAAATTTCTTTAATGGTATTTTTATCTCTATCAGAAAGCTTTTTTACAGAAAAATTGCTGTACATTATGTCATTAGGGTCAGGGCTATGACCATAAACTCCTATGGAATGTCCTAACTGGTGCATTGCAATCTGTTTTATCTTTTCCATTGACTGTTCTTTAGTCATACCGGAAGTACAATCCGTGTTTATTTTAACTTTCATTACTCTATCATCAAGATCTAAGCTTTTATATCGAAGAACAGGAGATGCAACAGAGCCACCAACTGAACCAACCATAGCAATTACAGGGATTCCAACGAGACTTCCCAGTACCATTGCTGCAATAGAACCAATTTGGACAAGAGAGCTTGCTTTCCCATACTTTATTTTTTGTTTTTCTGCTAATATGTCTTCTTTTTTAAGCTCCGGCTGCCACGCAAAATCTTCAAAATAGTCAGTCCAAACAACTTTTAAATGTGATTTCATCGGATCATTTGAAATTTCGAATTTTATTTTTCCACAACTTGCATTTTCCCAATCTTTCATAGCATCTTTGACAGCATCTCTATAATATTTCTTATAAGTTTTGACATCCGCATCGTCTATATAAACAAGAATAGGCATCTTTCCAAAAATTCTTGCCGTCCCATCACTCTGCTCAATTATATCCTCAATATAATCCTGCTCCTGTGTCAAATCATTTACAGGTTTCTGTGCAAGTTCCGGCAAAACCGCTTTTTTTAAACGATCTAACCTGAGAGTTAAACTTTCATCGTTATAATTTTTATTAAATACGTCTTTTTCAAGCTTTTGAATCCTCTCTGATACAGGTAATTTATCCTGAGCTTTCCCATAAATCTTTATTTCTATAAGTTTTACAAGCTCAGGCATTGAATTAGTAGTAGAAATACTTATAGGTTTAAATGCGGAAGCAGGCTGATTTCCATTATTATTAAGCTGAGAAAGTCCTTCTCTTGCCTTCTGCGCTTGCTCGGGAAGTACGCTGTATTTTAAGGAATTTTCAAGGTCTTCTCTTGCTTTATCAATATTTCCACTGTAAAAACAATCCGAACTTCTTGAGTAGTAAACATCAGAAAGAAGCTCTTTTGCATTTTGATCAGATGAACAAAGAGAAAGCACTTTCCGGCAGTATTTTATCGCCTCGTCATATTTTTTTTCATTTGCTAAATTAAAGGCATAGCTTAAATATGACGTAATTGCGTTATCTATAAAGACTTTATTCTTTTCAACAGAGTATGCTTTTTCATAATACTGTGCGGATTTCAGAAAGTTATTTTGATTATAAGCATTATGAGCTGTTTCCGCAAATTGGGCAGCCGAATTTACCGCACAAACAGGCAGTGTTTCAAAAAGCAAAAATATTGATAAAATTAATGAAATTATTTTGGTTTTCATTTTCATGTCAAAAAGTCTAGCAAGAAGTTCTATAAAATTAATTACCCCATATATTATACTCGAAAAGCTGATATAAAAACTTTTGGAATGGCTTATAGATATTAAATAAGCAACAAAAAAATTTTCTTATGAAAAAAAAGATATTTTTATTTCCTAATCCTGATTTTGACAAAAAATATATGGGCGGAATAAGCCGTCTTTATCAGATATTCTGCAAAGAATATGATTTTAACCTTGAAATTATTAACGAGGATTTTCTGAAAATTCATAAGCCTATGGAAAATAATAAAGACCTCATTGTTATTGCAGGAGGCGACGGAACGATCCATAAAGCTATAAATGCCATACCTGAAACGTTTTTTTCTGCTTATAAATTTGGAATAATTCCTACAGGAACCGCAAATGAATTTGCAAAATCCTTAAATCTGCCATATTTTCTTGAAGATGCAGCTTATTTAATAGCAAACGAAAACGAAAAAAACAATATTTTTCATAAAGTCGCAATAGTTAAAGATAAATACAAATTCTTAACAGGCATGCTATACGGGGTTGCCTGCCAGGTGCTTCAATCAACTTCCCAAAATGCAAAAGCCTTTTGGGGGTCTTTTGCCTATAATTTACCCGGATTTATGTCTTTAACCAATTTTTACGATCATATAAAAGAATTCAAAATGGACTCTATGGAGTTTCAAACAGGCTATTTAATAATAAACAATGCCAGTTTGATAAGCAAAGATCTGGCATTCGAAGATATAAAAGATGAGAATAGGGATTTATTTTCTTTTATATATGTTTACCCGAATGTAACACATTCTGATATGTTATGGCTTCTGGTAAAAAATCAGGCACGCCTAAATATATTGCAGGATCCTTCAATTTTTTACACACAAATAGAAGAAATCCATCTTGAATTTAATGAAAAAAGCCTGTTTATGCTTGATGGAGAACTTTATGAATTCTCATCTCCCATAAACATAAAGCATCACGGGAACCGTATCGAAGTCATTTGTGCTTAAACTTTGTTTATTTCATTTTCGTTGTCAGTTTTATTTGGTTTTAATGCAATCTTTCTCATTAAGAAAAAAATTACAATACCTAAAACCATTAACAACGCAATCTCCAAATAAAAATATTGTTGATATAAAGAGAATAATTTTTTAATTATAAAGACAGAAATGCTTGTAACTAAACAAGCTATGCCAATAATTTTTAAAAGAGCCTTTTGCATAAAAATATTTATAATTAACAATAAACTACCAATAGTTATCCATACGCCCGTTATTATTAATTCAAGAAATTTTGCATCAATATACATAAAATTCTCCTCTAACTATTTTCTTCATTAAACCCTTCAGGTTTTTCAAAATTCTCTAAAAGATTCTTAAAATCAGAAGGTTTGATATCATTTACAAACTTTTTAAATTCTTCAGACTCCTGCTCATCGCGTTCTTCGTCTGTAGAAATTGTTCCATCCAATACAACATTAGGCGTTACAAATATCGGGGATTTGTTTTTTAGAGCTATAGTTATAGCATCAGACGGTCTTGAGTCAATTTCGTACTTTTCACCGCTTTTTCCCTTAACAAAAATGGTCGCATAATAAGTCGTATCATTATAGTCGTTTATTTCTATTTTTTCTACAATAAAAGAGGATAAATCCAGTAAATTGCATATCAAATCGTGCGTCATTGGTCTTGGAGTTTTGATATTTTCGAGCTGTCTTATAATTGCGCTGGCTTCAGCCTGTCCTATCCATATAGGAAGAGCTCTTCGCTTTTCTATATCGTTAAGAACAACAATGGGAGACCCTGACTTAGTATCTATAGCTATTCCCATTACCTGCATTTCAATCATAAAATTAACTCCATTAAGCCTGTATAATTTTAATTATATCCCAGTATACCATATTAGCCAAAACTACTAACTAGTCAAGAATAACATCAATTTCTTTCCTATCACCAAAAAACTCAAGATGTTCCGACTTGATTATCTCTCCTGCAATAATCAGAGAAATTCCGGGAGGATAATTAACGATTGTTTCTTTTGCAACAAGTCCAACTGCCCTCGAAACCTCAATCTTTTTAGACTTTTTATAGAAAGCATCGGCTGGAGAATAAACAACTTCAGCTTCTATAAAAGGTGTTAAAGCTGGTTCATTTTGAGATTTTTGCAACATTTTTTCAGCTTTTATCAAAGAGAAAGCAAACTTTTCAAGTTTTTTTCGAGTTGTACCAATACCTGTAAGAACAAGAATACCCTTGCTATTATCAAGTTCAACTTCTATGTTGAATTTCTTAAATAAAACATCAGAAAGATCATATCCTGATATATTATTCAATCCCATAAAAAGCTTTGTAGGATCGTGCTGACAGTTTTCATTGCTTTCCAGAAAGCTGATACCTATATTCATATTAGTAAAAAACTTTATTTCTTCTATATTATTAATCAATCCATCAAGATTTTGCCGCCCTTCAGTGGAATTTAAATATTCTATAGAAGCCTCTATGCTTGATAAAATCAAATAAGACGGCGAAGTTGTATTAACAATATTAAGACACTGTGTTAATTTTTCGAGATTAACTCCTGAATTATGGCTCAAATGAAGAACTGCTCCCTGCGTAAGACAAGAGCCCGTCTTATGCAAAGACTGGACACATGCATCCGCACCCAAATGAATCGACGACACGGGCAATTTTTCAGAGAAATTCCACAACGCTCCATGTGCTTCATCTACAATCAAAAGAACATCTTTTTCTTTACAAATTTTTGATATTGATTCTATGTCAGTAACCACACCCTCATAAGTAGGGCTCGTAACCCATACAGCTTTTATATCAGGATTTTTATCAAGTTTTTGCCTGATTTTTTCAGGATTTACACATGACGGAATATTCCAGTTTGTCTCCCACTCAGGATTTACCCATACAGGTTGGGCACCTGATAAAACAAGGGCGTTTATAACAGATTTATGAGCGTTTCTTGAAATCAAAACCTCGCCACCGCGACTTACAGTAGCCAGCATCAGAGCAATTATGCCGGAAGTCGACCCGTTAACAAGATAAAACGTATTTTTAGTTCCATAAATTTCACTTGCCCTTACAAGAGCATTTTTTATTATACCGGAAGGGTTTTGAAGATTATCCAAACCTTCAAGCTCAGAAAGGTCAGCTTTAAATATTTTTTTACCGACAATTTCTTTGTATTCAGGCAACACACCTTTTCCGCCGGAATGCCCCGGAGTAGTGAATAAAATTGGTTCATGCTGAATTATTTTGTTTATAGCTTGAGAAATATACATAAACTAGCCCGCCTGTTTTTATTAAAAGTCGGCATGTTTAATTTTAATGCGACTGAAAAAAGAGTACCATCCAGATTATAACAAAAATATTTCGGGGGCAAAATTGGGGATGGATAACAAAATTTTTTCAATAATCGCGGTTGGAGTTGTAGTAAATTCAATTATTATTTCATTTTGTACAATCTGCTACACCGGTTTTATGAATTATAGCAGTCCTTTAACGCATATAAGCAAAGGGAATTCCGTAATTAATATCAACGGATACTAGAAAGCATTTTTATAGTAAAATCTTCACATATTAAATGTGAGGACATAATTAGGCATGGGTTTGCAAGGTTTAACGAAACAGAAAATCGAAGAAAAAATAAAGGATTTGCGGGATAAAATCAATTATCACAACTATCTTTATTATGCAAAAGACACCCCTGAAATTCCTGACAGCGAATATGACAGACTTTTTAACGAATTAAAAGAGCTGGAATATTTATATCCCGAACTTATAACCTCAGATAGTCCTACCCAAAGAGTCGGCGAAGTTCCGTCAGAAAAATTTGAGCAGGTTAAACACAAATACAGACTTTTTAGCCTTGATAATGCATATTCACAGGAAGACTTAACAGACTGGTACAACCGTATACAAAAAACTTTTCCTAACGAAAAAGCTATAGAACTTTTCTGCGAATTAAAAATTGACGGACTTGCAATTTCTTTAAGTTATGAAAAAGGCATTTTTACAAGAGGAGCAACTCGTGGTGACGGTAAAACCGGAGAAGATATAACAGTAAATCTGAAAACAATAAAAACTATTCCTCTAAAACTTTATTCGGGAGAAGTTGCAGAAATTCCCGAATTTATAGAAGCCCGCGGAGAAGTGTTCATGCCGGTTTCTTCGTTTGAAAAACTTAACGAAAAACGCAGACAAACAGGCGAACAGGAATTTGCAAACCCTAGAAATGCAGGAAGCGGATCCGTAAGACAACTTGATTCTAAAATTACCAGCGAAAGAGATCTTGATATTTTTGTTTATGCAGGAATTATAGAAGGAAACAGTAATCCAACAACCCATAAAGATACTCTTGAATTATTCAAGAAACTTGGCTTTAAAACCAACCCACAAAGCAGATTATGTAAAAATATTCAAGAAGTTATAGATTTTTGCAACGAATGGCAGGAAAAAAGATTTGAACTTGATTATGCAACGGACGGAGTTGTTATAAAAGTTAATGATATTCGCAAACAGGAAGAACTTGGATTTACTTCAAGAGCTCCGAGATGGGCTACAGCTTATAAATTTCCTCCGGAAGAAGTGATTACAACGCTTTTAGATATAGAAATAAATACGGGAAGAACTGGAGCAATCACACCGGTGGCTATCCTTCAGCCTATTAAACTTGCAGGAACAACTGTTTCAAGAGCAAGCCTCCATAACGCTGATGAAATTGAAAGACTTGACGTAAGAATAGGCGACAAAGTCTGGGTTAAAAAAGCAGCTGAAATCATCCCCAAGATAATAGGAGTTGATATTTCTCAAAGATGGGCTTTAAGTCAGCCTTTCAAATATCCTGAAACATGCCCTTCATGCGGCGCAAAGCTTGAAAGAAAAGAAGGCGAAGTAATTACTTATTGCTCCAACCTTGCCGGATGCAAAGCACAGCTTCAGGGATGGCTCGAATACTGGGTAAGCAGAGGTGCTATGGATATTGACGGAGTGGGAGATTCTCTTGTTGCACAGTTTATTGAAAAAGAACTCATAAAAGATCCTGCTGATTTATACGGATTGACAATGGAAGATGTTCTTTCACTCGATAGACTTGCTGAAAAATCCGCACTAAATATCATAAACGCGATTAATTCAAGCAAAATTAGACCTCTTGCCAATTTGATAAATGCTCTCGGTATAAAATACGTCGGAAAAGAAACTGCTGAAATAGTAAGCCAGAATTTTAATTCTATTGAACAGCTAAAATCAGCTTCTGTTGAAGAACTTTCTTCCATCGACGGCATTGGTGAGAAAACAGCACAAAGTATTGTAAAGTATTTTGAAAATCAAAATGTTCTTTCCATGCTAAAAAAACTTGAAAATTTTGGAGTAAAACTTGAAGAAGAAAAACAAAAAACAATCGGAGAACAGCCCCTAGCAGGTAAAATTTTCGTATTAACCGGAACTTTAGAATCTATGGAAAGAAATAAGGCAGCTGATATAATTAAAAAGCTTGGTGGTAAAATTACCGGTAGCGTAAGTGCTAAAACTTCCTATGTGGTTGTTGGAGAAAATCCCGGTTCAAAATATGAGAAAGCTTTGAAATTAAATGTTACAATCTTAAATGAAAATGAATTTTTAAAATTAATTTCTTAGAGGTATTTTTTTAAAATATGAATAAAAATTTTAAAGTATTTCAAATACACGGTTTATCAGGATTATTATTACTGGGATTTATTTCAACATGCCTATTTTGCGGATTTATATTATTTCCCGTGTGGGCTGTTATGGCAGGATGGAACGAAATAATTGCAAACAGACTTCAGGGACCTATAATAAATTACTTCCAAGCATCTCTTTTGTGGACTATTGTTATATTATTTGTTTATCTTACATTCAGAAACAGCATCTCCATAAAAATTCATACTTCTAATGAAGAAATGAAAGATGACGAAATAAAAGAACTCATGCAAGAAATGGATGAAGTAAAAGAAACCACTTCAGAAGATAAGTTTTAATAAAATAGCTTTATACAAAAAATCCTTTAAATCGTCTAAGTCTTAAAAGAAAAAACCTGATAAAATAAAAATTATTACAAAAAAGACCTAGGAGAGAATTAATGAGTAGTGTTCAGGTTTGCCCTTTAATGAGTGCAGGGAAAGAGGTTACACAACTTTGTCTGGAAGAAAACTGTGCCTGGTATATGAAAAATTATAAAGCTTGCAGCGCTTATATTCTCGCTTATGACGCAGCTTTAGAAATCAAGAAAAAACAAGCAGTCACTTAAATAAGAAATTTTTTTGTTTACCAAACCAAATTTATATTAAAATTATATTAAAAATCTTAATAAGTGTTACAATTATAAATATTGCTAATATAATTAAATTTATATACTCAAATTAAATTTGTTTTCGGCATAATAGGTATTAAAAATAAAAAGAGGTGTGAGATA
>MFRJ01000115.1 GCA_001784535.1 Candidatus Melainabacteria bacterium GWA2_34_9 | reverse complement strand
AACTTCATCATATGTTGTAACACCTTCGTTCAATCTTGCTTTAATTAGTTTTAATTTGTCTTTTTTAAGATTAACAATGTCTTTTTGTAATTTTATATTTTTATCTGTCTTTAATATATTTAGATAAACTGAAGCCACTTCGGATACAATTGAGATTAATGCTGCTTTTTCATCATAGCCGACTACTTCAAGCTGTTTTTTTTCTGAAAGTGTTTTATCCCTGTTTTTTTTCCAGATATCCAGTTCATAAGATGTACTTAAAGGAAAAGAATAATTTTGAATTGTGCCCGAGAATAGCGGAATATAATTTTTTGAATACATTTGCACTGTCGAATCTGAACCAATGCCTAATATAGGAAATTCTTTGCCAAATGCGGCTTTTACGATTTGCTTATACTCGGAAACTCTCAAGCCTGCTATTTTTATGTCATGGTTTGCCTGCAAAGCTTTAGCAATATATCCTGACAAAACAGGATCGCTAAATTTTTCCCACCAATCAATATTTATAATTTCTGTCCTGTAATCACTAACAGAACCTTCAATTTGAGGAGCAGGTTTTGTATTTTCTGCTTTCTCTTTGACCTTTCCTAGACAAAAAGCAGAAGAATTCAGAAATAATAAAGCCATAATTAGAATTAATATTATATTTTTCATATTAAACCTTTTAGAATTTTGTTATCATTCATACAGTTGTTATATTTACTAATTATCACAATAAAATCAAAAATGTGCAATATAAACTTAAATTTGAATATAATATTTCAAATATCTGTCATAATTAAGTACCAATGAGACTTGACAAGCTCATTAAAAACGGTTAAATTAATAGCAATTTGTCTAATACATAAAACAAGGATAAATTAATGGGATTGATGGGAGAAAGACATAAGCTTATACAAGTGCGAAGACATTGTATTTCTTTCATTAAAAGTTCATTGAATTTATATATTTTAAAAGAGAAGAATTTAAATTCTTCTCTTTTTTTATACAGATTTTAAAGAAAAGGAAAATAAAACATAAACAAGAAGGAGGAAATGATGGTGGTTCAAAAAAATATAAACTATATAACTCCAATTAAAAAAGAAGTAAAAAATTCGGGTAATGTCTTGAAAGATTTAATAATTGAAAAAATTTTTCAGAACGGAGGATTTGTAAACACTCATTCACA
The DNA here is from genome assembly GCA_001784535.1 of Candidatus Melainabacteria bacterium GWA2_34_9. Lineage (GTDB taxonomy): Bacteria > Cyanobacteriota > Vampirovibrionia > Gastranaerophilales > UBA9971 > UBA9971. Next base: position 12,755 of record MFRJ01000115.1, on the reverse strand, counting down.
TATTGACAGGGCTTTTACAATAACCCCTGAAACTTTATATCTCGCAAATGCGACTTTAAAAGAAAAATGGTTTCTTGTTGATTCTATCAAAAGAAATTCATCCGTAAATCAGATATATGACAGAATGTCCTATACAGTTGAAAGAATGATTCTTCAAAACGCGCAGGCAGTGGGAACTTTTATTGACGTAGACGAAGTTGTAGGCGACAAATGCATTCAGGCAGCACAAATGTTAATAGATAATATTGGCTCTGATATAAAAATAAAGTTCATAAACCAGACACTAAAAGGCGTAATCGATCCTCATGCAAGAAAATGGTTTGATCTCGGCGCGGAATTTGTTGATATTATCGGCGGACTTCCTGCAAAAGACGCCGGACATGAAGACGAACACCTCGATATTCTTATGGAAACTGCAAAAAGATTAAATAAACCGGTTCATGTTCATGTTGATCAATTTAATACAGCGGGTGAAAAAGAAACAGAACAGCTTGCGGACAAAACAATCGAACACAACATGCAAGGAAGAGTTTCCGCGATCCATTGTATTTCTGTAGGGTCACACAAGGCAGATTACAGGCAAGAATTGTACAAAAAAATGTCAGAAGCACAATTAAACGTTATAACCTGCCCGACAGCGTGGATTGATTCAAAACGCTCTGAAGAATTAGCACCTATTCACAATTCAATAGCTCCTGTAGAAGAAATGATTCCAGCTGGAATTAATGTTGCTATAGGGACAGATAATATTGCAGACCTGCTTAAACCCTTCACTAGTGGAAATATGTGGACAGAATTAAGATTTCTTTTGGAAAGCTGCCGTTATTATAATATTGAGGAGCTTGTAAACATCGCAACAACAAACGGTTTAAAAGCATTAGATATACCAATTCACTAAATTACTGTTGAAACCATCTAATTATCGGGTTTGTGCTTAATTTAGGCGGTGTTTCTTTAGCTTTAATGCGTTCAGCTTTTCTTTTTAAGTAATTTTTGTGTTCTTTGAGCGCGCTAGGTATGTTTTTATAAATTCTTTCTATTTTTTTATGTAATTTATCAAAACCGTTTTTACTCGAATTAAACAATCCGGCATAAGCTATTCCTAAAGAAGAACCGTCTTCTGCTGTTATCATACCGACCAGTCTTCTTTTATTAAAAGTATCTATAGTTAGAGTATAAGGCTTATTATCATTTGCAATTTTTTTAGCAAATTCCAAAACAACATTAACTTGTTCAGGTGAAATATTTTTTCCAGACAATATATGTGTCCCGAAGCCTATTTGTTTTTGCTGATGATTTGATTGAATATTCATATTTCTTTCTCATATTTATAACTAATAGCTTAAAAGTTGCTGAAGACAAAAAGTTAACAGTTATATTTATAAATATTAATAAAACTTTACAAAAATAATACCAAAAGACAATAAATTCAATGAAAAGGTCCGATGAAAAAACCATCGGACTCTTTTAATGTTATATAGGGCAAAGTGAGAAGGAATAAAGTTATGACAGATTACATAAAAACTTTTTCTGAAATTGATATAAATGACATAAATATAGTTGGCGGCAAAAACGCTTCTCTGGGCGAAATGTTCCAGAAATTAACCCCAAAAGGGGTAAATATACCTGACGGTTTTGCTGTAACTTCGCAGGCATACTGGAAACTTCTTGAAGTAAACAGATTATATGATCCATTAAAAAATCTTTTTAGAACTCTCGACACAAAAAATTTTTCAAACCTTAGTGAAGTTGGTAAACAAGCACGTCAACTAATTTTAGATTCCGAAATACCTGCAGAAATTCAAGATGAAATAGTTGAATATTACAGGGATTTAGAAGCAAAGTACGACTTTAAAATTCAGGTTGCAGTCAGGAGCAGCGCAACTGCTGAAGATCTTCCGACTGCGAGTTTTGCAGGGCAACAGGAAACATATTTGAATATAAGAAATGAAGAAGATCTTATTGATGCATGTAAAAAATGTTACGCGTCACTTTTTACAGATAGAGCGATTAAATACAGGGAAGACAATAATTTTCACCACATGAAAGTAGCTCTTTCTATTGGAATACAGAAAATGGTTCGCTCCGACAAAGCATGTTCAGGAGTTGGATTTACTATTGATACAGAAACCGGGTTTGAAAAAGTTGTGTTTTTAACAGGCAGCTGGGGTTTAGGAGAAAATGTCGTGCAGGGCACAGTAAATCCTGATGAATTTTATATTTTTAAACCTGCTTTAAAAAGAAATAAAAAATCTATAATTTCAAAAAAACTCGGCAGTAAATCAAAAACTATGATTTATGCCGAAGACATCGAAAATCATGTTATTGAAGCAGATAAGCTCGTCATAAACGTTGATACACCTGATGAAAAAAGAAAACAATTTATAATGAACGATGAAGAAATTGAAAAAATTGCAAAATGGTCAATGATTATAGAAGAGCATTACAGAAGACCAATGGATATAGAATGGGCTAAAGATGGACTGACTAGCGAACTTTTTATAGTGCAAGCCCGATCAGAAACTGTATTTTCAAGCAAAAAAGAACCTTTTAAAATTTATGATTACAAACTTAAAAAAAGAAGCAAAATTCTTGCTATGGGAAAAAGTGTTGGAAACAAAATAGCTGCAGGTAGAGCCAGAGTTTTAAGTTCACCTGAAGAAGCTTATAAACTTCAAAAAGGTGAAATCCTTGTAGCAAGCATTACAACTCCTGACTGGGACCCAATACTTAAAAAAGCCTCCGCGATTGTAACTGACAAAGGCGGCAGAACAAGCCATGCGGCAATTGTCGCAAGAGAAGTAGGAGCTGTTGCTATAGTAGGTACGGGTAATGCAACACAAGTTATACAGGATGGTCAAGAAATTACAGTTTCATGCCTAGAAGGAGAAAACGGAATAATTTATGACGGAATTCTTGACTGGGATGAAGAAGAAATCAACACCAAAAAAATAAAAATGCCAAAAACTATGCCTATGTTAATTTTAGGCGATCCTGATCAGGCATTTAAGCTTTCGTTCCTTCCTAATAAAGGAGTAGGCTTAATGCGTCTTGAATTTGTTATCAGCAACGCTATTAAAATTCACCCTATGGCTTTGGTTAAATTTAATAAACTGGAAGATTTAGAAGCAAAAGCAGAAATCGAAGAGATTACTTATCTTTATGAAGATAAAGAAGAATATTTTGTCGATCAGCTTTCGCAAGCTGTAGCGATGATAGCGGCTGCATTTTATCCGAATGACGTAATAGTAAGAATGAGCGATTTTAAAACTAACGAATATGCCAATTTAATAGGCGGAAAAGAATTTGAACCACTGGAAGAAAACCCGATGTTAGGATTCAGGGGAGCATCAAGGTATTATAATATCAGATATAAAGAAGGTTTTGCTCTGGAATGCAAAGCAATGAAAAGAGTTCGAGAAGATATGGGACTTGATAACGTAAAATTAATGATTCCTTTTTGTAGAACTATTGAGGAAGGTAAAAAAGTTCTTAATATTATGGAAACTTACGGGTTAAAAAGAGGTGAAAATCATCTAGAAGTTTATGTTATGATTGAAATACCAAGCAATGTAATTCTTGCAGAAGAGTTCTCAAAGATTTTTGACGGTTTTTCTATTGGCTCAAATGATCTTACTCAGCTAACTCTGGGAATAGACAGAGATTCTTCGATAATAAACAAATTATTCAATGAGCAGGATGAAGCAGTTAAGATTCTTATTTCGCAAGCTATCAAAAAAGCTAAAACAGCAGGAATTAAAATAGGACTTTGTGGACAGGCACCGAGCGATTATCCTGCCTTTGCGGAATTTCTTGTAAAAGAAGGCATAGACAGCATTTCTTTCAACTCTGATGCTTTAATTCGCGGCATCGGCAACATGAACGAAGCAGAAGCCAAACTTAAAAAAATTAAGTAAAAAATTTATATTCTTTTACTATACACACACTTGTAACAATTCTTATCCCAATTATTGTTTATGCACTTTTTTAATCATAAAATTAACTAAGTTAGGAAAAGATAAGGGGTAAGAGCTTACTTATGGGAACACTACTTGAAGACACCAAATCATATAAACTTTCTGAATTAAATCAAATGATAGGCGGAATGCTCAATCAAATCGGCGAAGATATAGAAATTATACGTCTTGCTCCGCCAAAATCAGCAGATAAAACTACACTTGCACTTGCAATTACAGAAGATGAAATAGCCAATCTTGCTTTTACAAATGCAAAAGCTGCTGTAGTTCCCATGGGTTCAGAAATTGAAAATATTTCAACAATAGAAGTTGAAAGACCAAAGCTTGCAATGATGAAATTATTGCATATATTTGCTATTCCTGTAGACGCACCTGTCGGAATTCATGAAAGAGCAGTGATTCATCCAGAAGCAAACTTAGGGCAGAATGTTTCTATAGGTCCTAATGTAGTAGTGGGCAGAGGCGCTGTAATAGGCGACAATACAAAGCTTGTCGCAAATGTTTATATAGGAAAATTCGTCGAAATTGGAAATAACTGTCTTTTTTATCCCGGCGTAAATATTGGTGATTTTGCAAAAATAGGAAAGAACGTAATAATCCACCACGGAACAAGTATTGCAGCAGACGGATTTAGCTTTGTCACAGAAAATCCCGGAACTGTTGAGACCGCAAAACAGCAAGGAAATGTAGAAGGAGATTTTTCAAAGCAAACAATTTTTAAAATTCCTTCGATTGGTTCAGTAACAATAAGCGATGACGTAGAAATCGGCGCAAATGTATGTATTGACAAAGGAACTGTTGAAAATACTTTTGTTGGAAAAGGAACTAAAATTGATAATCTTGCAATGATTGGACACAACTGCAATATCGGAGAAAATTGTCTGATAATTTCACAAGTTGGAATATCTGGAAGTGTAAATATTGGCGACAGAGTTGTGCTTGCCGGCCAAGTCGGAGTTGCAGACCACATAAATATTGGAGCAGATTCAATAGTTATGGCACAAGCAGGCGTAAGTAAGAGCTTCCCAGAAAAAAGTATCGTTGTAGGCTCACCTGCTATGTACAGAAAAGAATTTGCACGTCAGATGAAAACTATGAGTGATGCGAAGAAATTTATTGAAGAATTTAAAACTCTAAAAAAGGAAATCGAAGAATTTAAAAAAGGCCTTTAATTAATATAATGACAACTATTAAAAAACAAATTAATTTATCCGGAAAAACACTAATGTCTGGAAAAGAAAGCTCTGTATCCCTTTTTCCGTCAAAGGAAAAAGGAATCCGCTTTTATATTAGAGGGTCAGAACAACCGATTTTAGCAAGCCCGTATAATGTCATTTCTACTGAAAACTGCGTTGTCTTAGGAAACGGCGCATCTAAAGTTATACTGGTTGAACATTTTATGGCAGCATGCGCATTTGCAAAAATTAATTCTTTGAATGCATGTCTGGATTCTTCAGAAATGCCTATTTTTGACGGAAGTGCTTTAAAATGGTTTGAGCTTTTTCAAGAAACAGGTATTTTAGATGATAATTCAAAAGAGCCATTAGAATTATTAGAACCTGTTTTTTATTCAGAAAATAAAACTTCTATAGCTGCTCTTCCTGCAGAAGAATTCCAAATTACTTATTGTGTTGATTTTGACCACACTGATTTAAAAAACAGGTGGATTAGCTATAATTTAAGTCAAAATAAACAGCAGATTATTGAAGCTAGAACATTTGGCTACCTCAAGGATCTGGAAAAATTTCAACAAATGGGGCTTGCTCTTGGAGTGAGTGCTGAAAACACAGTTGGCCTTACGGACAATGGTTATACAACCGAGCTAAGATCAGAATATGAACCTATAAAACACAAAATATTGGATTTAATCGGTGATTTAAACCTGTTAGATGTTAACCCGCTTAATTTAAAAGCGCATATAATCGCTAAAGAAGCAGGTCACAAATCACATGTCGAACTAGCAAAGAGAATAAGCATATTAATGGAGAAAGAACTATGTCAGAAGAATTAACAAACGAAGAAAAATTAAGCTTTGATATTTTGGGAATTATGAAACTGCTTCCTCACAGATACCCTTTTCTTTTGGTGGATAGAATCACAGAATGCGCTCCTGCTAAGTATATTAAAGGTTACAAAAACATAACAATGAATGAAGACTTGTTTAATGGACATTTTCCAAACAATCCTATTTTCCCGGGGGTTTTGCAAGTTGAAGCTTTAGCTCAAATCAGCGCTTGTACACTTTTAGTAAAACCTGAATATGCCGGAAAGTTAGTATTATTTGCAGGAATTGACAATGTAAGATTTAAAAGAGTTGTAAGACCTGGCGACAGACTGGATTTCTATGTTGAAGTTACAAAAATCAAAGGACCTTTTGGTAAAACTAAATGCGTAGCTTCTGTTGACGGAGAAGTTGCCTGCGAAGCAGAACTTATGTGCGCATTACAATAGCGGATTGCGAGCAGAGGCTGTAAGGCTGGAAAAGCCAGCCTGAAATGCCGTTTATGGCGAGCAACCAAGCAACAATATTAAAACCTATATTAAGATTTCGCAAAGGCATATAGTATGTATGCTAAACTTGATTTAGGGTTAATAAATCGCGAATCGGGAGAAGATCGTGTCAAACAATATACATCCAACAGCAATCATAGACAGCAGCGCAATCATTGAAGAAGATGTTAAGATACATCCTTATGCAGTTATCGGACAAAATGTAAAAATTTCTTCCGGTACAGAAATTTTTCCGCAGGCATATATCGAACATAGTGAAATCGGAAAAAACTGTAAAATTCATAGTGGTGCTGTAATAGGAACAGGTCCGCAGGATTTAGGATACAAAAATGAACCTACAAAAGTTATAATAGGCGATGGATGCTTAATAAGAGAGCATGTTACTGTAAATAGAGCTTCAGGTGAAGGAAATATTACACAGGTTGGTAACGAATGCATGCTGATGATAGGCGCTCACGTTGCTCATAACTGTTGTGTCGGCAACAATGTCATCATAGCTAATATTGCTTTACTTGGAGGGCATGTAACAATAGGCGATTATGCATTTATTGGCGGATCTACAGTATTTCATCAATTTACAAGAGTTGGCGAAATGGCTATAGTAGGCGGATTTACCGGAACGCGTCAAGATTTGCCGCCTTATGCAAAAATTGACGGAAGAGAAGGAAGAGTTATCGGAATAAACTCAATAGGATTAAAGCGCAGGGGTGTAACTCTGGAAGAACGCTCTGCCATTAAAAAAGCTTTTAAATATCTGTGGTTCTCCGATTACAATACAAAAAATGCTATCGAAAAAATCAGAGAAGAACTACCTTCAAATAAATATATAGAAAACCTGATTGAATTTATTATAACCAGCAAACGCGGAGTTACTAAACGCACGTTTAAACAAGATTCGGTTGATGATTAAGATTAAAAATAAAAAAGACGGTGATGTTTATTCATCACCGTCTTTTTTTAAATACTTATTTTAGTTTAATGAAGGTATTGCACTTCCTAATCCAAATGTATTATCACCAAATGTATACTTTTTAACATCAACGTCATGGCTGTTTTGTCTGGCTTTAGTAACTGTTGACATTAATTTAGAACCTTCTTCGTTTTTGCCGAACCAATTGCTTGCATAAGTGGCTAAACCGGCTGCTCCACCAACTACTGCGCCAACCACAGCACCTATAGGATTGAAACCGCTTGCTACAAATCCTGTTAATGCTCCTGCTGCAACTCCACCTGTTGGTGCAAGTTTTTGCCATGTAGGTTTATAATTGGCTTTTATGTATTTATCTAAAGATTTTCCGGGGAACATTTTTTTGTAAGCTTTGTCAACATTTGTAATATATTTGTAATAATCTTCTTTACTATCGAATTTGTCTTTTGAATCAACTAAAAGCTTATTAGCTGTTTCAGAATCAACGCCTATTCCGAGGATGCCGCCTTTGGAAGTTGCTTCTAAAAGAGCTGCTGCCATTTCAGGGCTTCTTTCTTTTAATGCAATATCAGATAACAAATTAACATCTTCATTAGCTTGAGGTGCTGTTAAAGAAACAGGCATAAGATTATTTACAAGTCTTGTAGGATTTTTTAAATTTTCGAAAGAAATTGGCATATTCGGGTTTTTGAGTCCGTCTTTAGCGCAATTTGTTAAATACAAGGCAACGCCAATTCCTGATTTTTTAGATTCTTCAAGATTTTCTGTAACTTCTGCATTATGATGCAATCTTATTCCGAAGGCCCTGTATTCATCCATCCTATCAGAAAGCGGCTGAAGATTATTTTGATCTTCTTCTGTTATGCTTTGATTTTCATAGTCATAACCTGACTGTCTAATCTGCTGCTGATAAGCTCCGAAAATACGCTTATTAAGTGCCATTGGACCATACATAGAGAGATTAATGTCATTCATATCAAGTTCTGCGGTTAAATTACTTATGCCCAAATCACCGATATCAGATCCATATCCTGATATTGGACTTGCCAAATCTTGATTAAAGAAACTCTCATTATCCAAGTTTTCAATTTTTCCTGCATTTGAATTTGTACCATTAGGTACACTATACGCAGGCAGGTTCTTAATTTGTGTCGAATTCTTTACAGCTTCAACCATCCCAAGTTTCCTTCCAGATTATTATACAATTTTACTCTTCCCGTTATATATATAAAAACAATTCTTTCCTTAAAATTTCACTTTTTATTAAAAATATTAAGTTTTATTAACATGAGATTTTTTTTACAGAGTATAATTAAAAGGTAATAGTGCTAACAAAGAAAAAAATCATAACATGCCGGCAATAGTAAATAGCATAGAACCAAACAGCATCGCAGAAGAACTGGAAATCCAACCTAAAGATGAAATAATCTCAATAGATGGAATCCAGCCAAAAGATTTGCTGGATTATAAATTTCAAACTTCTTCCGAAACATTGGATTTGCATATAAAAAGAGCTTCAGGCGAAGAAGAAATAATAGAAATAGAAAAAGATGCAGACGAAGATTTAGGAATAAGCTTTGAATCGGCTGTTTTTGATAGAGTTCTTCCATGTACCAATAAATGTGTATTTTGCTTTGTAGACCAGCAACCATGCGGACTTAGAGAAAGTTTATATATAAAAGACGATGATTACAGACTTTCATATCTTCAAGGAACTTATATTACGCTTACAAACTTGAATAAAAAAATCAAGGAACGTATAGAAAGCCTGAGAATGGGACCTTTATATGTTTCGGTGCATACAACAAATCCTGATTTAAGGGTAAAAATGCTCAAAAACCCCAAAGCAGGGGATATTGTAAAAGAATTGAAATGGCTAAACATTTTGGATATTCCGGTTCATACACAAATCGTGCTTTGTCCGGGTATTAATGACGGAGAAGAACTTGATAAAACGCTTTCTGACCTTGCTTTTCTGAAATCAAATATTATGTCTATTGCAATAGTGCCTGTCGGAATTACTCGTTTCCGCACTATTGGTGAATTAGTTTCTTTTACTCCCGAAAAAGCAGGAAATTTAATTCATCAGGTAGAAAAATTTAATAAAAAACTGGGTTATAACCTTGCATTTCCTTCCGATGAATTTTATGTGCTTGCCGATTATGATTTTCCCGAATACAGTTTTTACAATAAATTTGGACAACTTGACGATGGAGTAGGCTCTGCAAGACTGCTGCTTGACGATTTTAAGACGCATAAATCCAAACTCCCTGCTGAGTTATCAAATCCTTTTTCCTTCACAATAGCAACAGGACAAATTGCCTATAAAATATTGCAGCCAATAACAAAGGAATTGAACAGGATAAATAATTTGAATGTGGATTTAATCCCTATAAAAAGCAATTTCTGGGGGAAAAATATTACTGTTTCGGGATTGATTACAGGAAGTGATTTGCTTGATAATTTACTTCCCATTAAGGATAAAACCAGCAATTTATTAATTCCGTCAGTCATGATTAGAAAATATACTGACAGCTTTCTTGATGATATTACGGTTCAGAACATCGAAAGTCGACTTGAAACTTCTGTAAAAGTTATAGAAAACTATTACAGCACTCAAGAAATGATTGATTTTATTATAAATAATAAATAATTCTTATGATTGCAAATTAAAAAATGCTTTATTCATTGCAGCGGACTGTTGCTGACCTGCAGAACCAGCTTGTGCAATTATAGCTTCAAACTCTGTTTTAAGACTTTGAACATTGCCAATTTCTGATGGAGTTTTCGCATTTGATTCTAATTGGTTCAGTTTAGCTGTAATTAAAGCATGGTCTCCTTCTTTAGAATTTGTAGGCTCTAATCCTAATTTTTCCATAAAACATGCAACAGCTTCAGGAGTTCGAGGTGGAGGTGGTGCGCCTCCTGCTTGACCTAAAATTTTATTTTCATCAGGTGAAATTTTTTGAGCTAAAGCATTTTGGATTGCTTTAATATCACCTTCTTTTGATCCGGTTGACTGAAGTCCGAGTTTTTCCAGCTGTGATTGAATAAAAAAATCAACAACTAAATTTTTGCGTATTGATGGATTAAAATTTATCTCCATGGCTACAACCTCGATATTTCACAATTATGTATAATATCGGCAGCTTATCCTTAAAACTTTTTATAAAAACGATAATTTTTTACAAATCTAAACATAAAAACTAATAATTTATATACATTTTAGGCGGATTATCTGAGCGGGTCGGATAATCTATTCTTAATGCAGTTGTTGGATTATCTATAAGAATATTAACGTTACCGGGAGAGTTATATCCCCAAAATTCAGTATCATCATTACTTGCAGGAGGTGCTCCGCATGCTGGAGCAGATTCAGATGGACCGCATGGATTAAGTCCCAATGTTTCTTCAAATACATTTATTAAACCGTCATTATCAGTATCTGCAGTAAAATCACTTATACCTATTAATTTTGAATGATGTTCGACTGCAATAGCATCAATACTAACTCCCGGAGTAAAAGAAGAATTTTGTCCGGGGAAGAATGAAGGAATAGCAGTCATGCTTGTATCATTTTCAGGATCTCTTAAGGTGAAACCGTCTTCTCTATTGTCATCTATTATTTTTAAATATTTTGCACTGTTAACATTACCCGCATAACCGTTAGAACATGATGCACCAACATCAAAATATCCGCTTCCATAAAACTTTTCCTGATTTCCTATACCGGCAACGTTTTGTACATAAGAACCTACATTTCCGTTCGTAGGAGCGCCGACAGGTGTGCCTGTACAGCTAATATTTACCCAGTCAATTCCACCTCCGGGGTTTGCAGCATCAATATATGGATCTGCTGGATCAGTATCATTGCCGGCAAAAACAAAATAACCGGAAGCATTTCCTCTGGTAAAAATTTGTAAATCAAACCCCCTACCATCAATGAGAGCTACAGGAAGTTTTATTGTAATATATCCGCCAGGACCAAGAGATACAACTGTTGCATCAGGCATACCGTTTATGTTACTTAAATTTGTATTAACATTTACAATCGCAGGAGTTGTATTATTTATTCCATTAAGAATTTGATTACTAAGAGCTCCCCCTGCAGGAGCTCTTAGCTCAGTATCTTTATAAATAGGTGCGACAGGTGAAGTTCCGTTAAGAACGTTTCCTGTTCTTAAATAAACAGGAATATGCATTGCTGCTGCTGATGCCTGTAATTTTATTGATTTAATCCCTATAATATTTAAAAAATATGTGCGTACAACTGCTGTTGCCTCTACCTTTATTGCTCTTGAGTACCTGCTTTGTATTGTAGCTCCAAATGTTACAACAGGAGTAATATTTTTTGTCAGAAGAAGAAATGAGTTTGAGGCAACAAAAGCATCAAAATTTTTCTCTGCACTATTGTTTGCATTTACTGAAATATCAGCGACAGCAGGATATCTTATTATATTTGCATTATCTTCATAAGCTCCATATTCAGTCACTGCAGTCAAAGCAGTTGTTTCCACAAGTTTTTGAAACTCAAATCGACTATTAAGTATAATTCCCAGATCAATTACAAGTCCACAGAGTGAAAATATTGCAATAATACTAAATATCAAAAGTATTATTGAAACACCTTTTCTCTTTTTATTTAAATTTATATTTATAATTTTTCTCATTACCAACCAGCCGGTGTTCTTGTAACTCTATTTGCAACACTAAAATTATTAGCATTAAGATAAATTAATTCATCTGATTGATCCATGTCAATTACAGCACCATTAATAGTTCCATGTATATATTTTTCTTTTTGAATTAATCCATTTGCTGGAATAGGATCCCAAGTCTTATATTCTCTGCATAAATCATCAACAGCTCCATCTGCATCTCCATCACAGAAAATATATAATATGTTTCCACCACCAGGATTATACGACCTAAATGCAGAGAAATAAGTATCCGGTATGTAAGTTGTCAGTGCTGCATTAGTTTTTTTGGAATCCCTTTGAGCTCCAGCCAAGCTCCAATCCCAAGGAGTTGAGATAAGTGGACCATAATCAAAACCCATAATATTCACGTTTACATCGGGCATTGGAAATGCGTAAGCAGCACCTCCCTGATTTAATACAATAGCATCTGCAGCATTAAATCCTACAGCATTTTTAAGTCCATCTAGCTCATTATCTCTGTTTGCATCAAAATATGTCGGGTGATCATCCCATGCATCAGGAATACCATCACCATCTGTATCAATATAAATGCTAATTAATTCCGTATTTGCAACACCCGCAACTAACACGCCGGCATTAAGCCTAAATGCCCACTGAAAAGCTGTAAAAAATGGTGTG
>MFRJ01000114.1:23740-28731 GCA_001784535.1 Candidatus Melainabacteria bacterium GWA2_34_9 | reverse complement strand
TCTTGGTCGTTTAACAAAAAAATCTATAAACATCAGTTTTTCACCCTTTCAATAATTGCTACAGGTGCGCCGTCCATTAATTTCTGTATTCCCTGTGTTACAATTTGCTCGCCTTGAGTTAATCCGCCGAGAATAACATATTGATTATTTTGAATATTGCCAAGTTTAACAGGTTTTTGTTTTACAAAAGGCTTTTTGTCTTTAAAATTAATAACATAAGCAAAGTCCTGCCCGCCAAAATTAACTACTGAACCTGTAGGCACCATAATTCCCTGAGCATCACTGTAGACAACTCTTGTTTTAACTGACTGATCCGCTTTTAAAATCCCTTTTGGATTAGAGATAATTGCTTTAACTAAAATTGTTTGAGTTGCTTTGTCTATAACAGGTGATACAAAAGAAATTTTTGAATCACTCACTACATTATTGTTATTATCTAAAACTTCGACAGACAAGCCTTTTTTAATATCAAACACTTTCTCTGAAGGCAGTCCAATATTAATTTCCAGAGTATCATTTTGTGTAATGCTTAATAAAGGAGTGGTTGTAGTTACATAATTTCCGACTTTTGCCGGTATATCACCGACAACTCCACCATACGGAGCTGTAATTTTATAGTATTGAAGCTGTACTTCCTGTTCTTTGATGGCAAAATTAGCTTTTTCAATTTCTGCTTTTTGTGCTTCAATCTGTGCAGCATTAGCTTCCAGATCAAATTGGGCTTTATTATAACTGTCTGTGTATTTTTCTAAATCCTGCTTGCTGACTGTATTTTTGGTGTATAAAGTTTTATATCTTTCATACATTTGTTTATTATATTCAAAGGTTGATTCTAAAATTTTTCTTTGAACCTGATAATTATAAAGAGCTGCTTTTGCGGCAGAAGCTGATGCATGACTTGAATTTAAAGCTGATTCCTGTTTACGTTTATCAATAACCATTAACAATTGACCGGCTTTAACGTGCTCGCCTGCTCTAGCGTAGATATTCGCAACCTGTCCAGAAATCTGTGGCTGAAGAACCACTGAATAACGAGAAATAAGATTTGCCTGATAAATTTCTGAATTTATGACTTTTGTTGCTTTTAAAACCATTGCTTCTACAGGCATAGGAGGCATTTTACCCATAAAAGGAGGTTTGGCACATCCCGTTAAACCGACTAAAAAAACCATCATTAATGAAATTAAAACTAATTTATTTTTAGCGCTATTCATATTTATTTAACTCCTTTTATTTATAATTATTTTCATATTTTACTGTTTTCAGCCCTGCTAAAAGTATTTTTACGACTAATGAAAGATCTTTTTCCAACAGAGAACGGATTTCTTCTTTTGACAGATCATTTCTATGCTCGGGAGAATATTTTATATCATAAGGCGGAAAAAATCCTTGAATTGAAACATGCAATAAATGAGCAAGCGATTCAAAATCCTCACATTCCCGAATTTCACCATTTTGTGCAGCTTTTTTGAGCAGACTTCCTACAAGGCTAAACAAATCGTTAATTAAATGTTTTAATTTTTCTTTTATCTGATAACTTGTATGTATCAAAGCCGCATATTTCTGCAAACGATGTATTGCCGTATCATAAACTTCCAGTGGATGATTTATAAGTATTTTTTCAAGAGAAGCCAGATAAGGTGATTTTGCATTATTTATTTGATGCTTAAGATCTTCAATATGAGAGATTGCATATCTTTCTGCTATTGCTACATATATTTCATCTTTATTTTTAAAATCAAGATAAACGCTGCCTTTGCCAATTCCGATAAAATCAGCGATTTCCTGCATTGTTGTCTTTTCAAATCCTTTTTCATTAAAAAGTTTTTGAGCTGCATCAAGAATCTCTGTTCTTCTATTTAATTGTGTTTTAGGTCTTGCCATAATATACAAATCTTATTTTTATCATTAATGACCCATGTTAGATTATGGTCAAAAACAATTATTGACCAATCCTGAAATAATGTCAATAATTTTTACTAAAAAGGAGTTAGTAAATTTTAGCGATGTGAGCTTTGAGGGACTAAGTCAATAGCTTTAGTATTTCCCATTGTTTTGAGTTTAAATCACTCTGATATTTTTTAATTTCTAATCGTGCTGTCATATTTCCTTTTTCTTTACATTTACGACAACACTATGACACTTTTTTTAACTGCTTTTTATAGGAATTGCAACTTGATTTCCATCTCTTAAAGCCAAATAATGCGGAGACATTATTTCTACATCTGCCTGGTTAAAAGCATCAAGAATATTTTTATGAAGTTCTGAATAAGTATTAGCAATTGTTTGAGGATTATCAGTAAAAGCATTCAGCTCATATGTCACATAATAATCATCAAGACTCTTTTTAAATACAAATGGTTCGTTGTTTTGTACAATATCTACTGTATTTTTAGCAGCTTGGATTAAAAGTGATTCTACCTGCTCTCTTGGAACATCATAGCCAATAGTAATTTCTGTATGCAGTATTAATCCCTCTTCTTGAGACAGTCTGCTATAATTTATAACTTCGGAGTCAAGTATTTTTGAGTTTGGAATTGAAACAATCTCATTTTTTATAGTTTTTATTCTTGTGACAAGAAGGTCTTTTTCAACAATATCACCGTATTTATCGGCAATTTTAACACGTTCACCCTCGTTAAATGACCTTGTATAAGTAAGAATAATTCCTGCTACCATATTAGACAATAATTTTGTTGAACCAATTGAAAATAAAATCCCTGCAAATATTGAGAATCCTTGAAATATTTTTGTTTCTGCTCCAGGTAAATGTGGATAAATTAATGTTGCTGCAAGTGTTATTGCAAGAAATCTTATGAGTTTTCTTGTTATATCTGCCCATTCCGCATAAAACCATGAAAATTTCATTATCCCTGCTTTTATTGCTTCAAAGATATAGTCAGTAATTTTTAAGAAATAATGGGCAATTATCACGATAATTATTATAAAAATCAAGCTTGGAAGGTAGGAAACAAAAGCCTGTACTATTGTTTCAACAAGCAAAATCACTGAATTTGTTAATTTTCCTGCAAGAAAAAATGTCCATGGGAAAAAACTTAACACAAGGGTTAAATAAAAATACAAACTGGCAAGAATAATCAAAATTCTTGCCAGTTTTAATCCTGACTTTATCCAAAACATTATTTTTTCTTTTGATAAAAGTTTTAAGTCCTGTACATAGACAGCACTAATTTTTTCTTTTTTGTATGTTTCAAGTTTTTGAATAAGCTTTTTATAAACTAAATTTAAGAGTATTAGAAATAAAACAAGTCCGATGGTTGCCAGAACAGTATAAACCCCTCCTAAAATAATACTTTTAGCACTATAATCTTCCCTGTATTCTTTTATTGACTCTCTTATAATCCTTAAATCTTCTCTTGCAAGAAACTGCCTTGGTTTTTTGCTGATTTGAGCGTCTTTATCAGAAATTGTCATTATTATAGTATCATTCGCTACAATATCCGTTGAATTTTCACTTTCTGTAAGTGTTATTGAATTTATGTCGTAATAAGGATTTTTTGCAATTTTTTCAAGTTTTTTTGAAACAGCATCAGCTCTATTTTGAGCAGAAAAACTTCCGGTTCCTGTTTTAATGTATAAAATTTCTTTATTTCCCAGTTTAACAGGTGCTGATATATTTGTATTTTCAGCTAAAGCCGTTAGCAATAGCAATAAAGAGCTTATAACTATCAGGAAAATATTATTAATATATTTGCGCATAATTAAAATCCGTTGCTAAAATCGATTAGAAGTTTAACTTAAATCAACATATTTAATAAGGCTCACAGGATTAATCTTGAGGACTAAATTTAATATATTTTTAAAATAATTCCCTGTATTAAATCAAATGCAGTAATTTAAATTAAGTTGCAATGTAAATAGTTATAAACATCATAGAATAAGTCATAGCAAGGAATTTGCCAAAGAGAAGTTAAAAATATTGCATTTCTTTTACATTGTTTAAACCGGATAAACAGGTTATGCCTAGATTATTGGATAATCCAGGTAGTCGCAAAAGATAATCCTATTTTATTAGTAAATAGTATTATATCGTTTTGGTAGTTTATATTATATTAACCCATGATCTAAAAGACAGTTTACTACTAAAAAACAAGTTTAAATAAGGGAAGGGGATTAATATGAATAATATATATAAAATTACAAGAATTTTGATACTTTTTATTTTAGTAAGTATGGTTTTCAGTTTTTCTGTAAATAAAGCGAACGCTTCTGAAAAAGCAGGAGATCCTCCTGTTTTAAAAGAGTCTTCAATTCAAGAAAATGTTAAGTTGCCATCTTTAGGAGAATATAATCAGTCTAAAAAACTTGTAGCCAGAGAATATATTCTCGGAGCAAATGACATAATATTAATAGAATTTCTGGGTATTCCTGAATTATCAAAAGAAATACGAGTTCAGCCGGACGGAAGAATAACAATACCTTATATGGAAGATTTTCATGTTGCAGGCAAAACAATAACAGAGATAAAAGAAGCAATTAAAACTGCTTATAATGAATATCTTGAAAATCCACAAGTCAGTATTAAAATTATTCAAACAAAACCTTTTATTGTTTATGTTGCAGGAGCAATATTAAATCCGGGCAGTTATGAATTAAATACCGTAACAAACCAATCTTCTTATAATTTAAAACCCGAAGCGTTTATTGAAAGAAAAACTCCTTTATTATCCAATGTTTTGGTTGCCGCAGGAGGTTTATCTCACGATGCTGATGCGGAACATGTTGTGGTTTCAAATGATCTTGACGGATCTTTTTTCCAGATAAATTTATTAGAATTAATAAAAAATGCAAACAGTTCTCAAGATTTGTATTTAACCGCAGGAGATAGAATATATATTCCTAAGCTTATTTCTAAAAACTTTATTGACCCTGAAAAATATAAAACTTTAGTTTCATCAACTTTATTTCAAAAAACAATACCTGTAAAAGTTATCGGATATGTTAATAATCCCGGGTTTATTACGCTGAAT
>MFRJ01000114.1:9560-23706 GCA_001784535.1 Candidatus Melainabacteria bacterium GWA2_34_9 | reverse complement strand
AGATCCCAGACAAAAAGATGTATTGTTGATGCCTAATGATATAGTGTATGTTCCTGAAAAATTTATACCAAAGGTAGGAACTTTCTTTGATTATGCAACAAAATTATTCGCACCATTTTATTTGGTTTGGAATACTTTTGATTAATACAATTTATTTAAGAAATAAAAAGAATGTTAGTAATCAAAAAAGAGGCTAATAAATTATGATAAATGCAGGAAAAAATCCTTTGATACTTCTTATCAAAAATGAAAAAAAATTGGTTTTAACAGGGTTGATTGTAGGATTATCACTTTTTATCTTTTATTATATTTTTTTCTATGTTGCTCTTTACAATTCAAATAGCAAAATTTATGTAAAAAACATTATAAAATCAGACATTGTTACTTCTTTAGACGGTGGAAGCTCCGTTGTCTCAGAAAGTGGCTACAGTAATCCTCTTTTTAATCTTTATGAAGTTTTAAAATCAGAAAGTATAGCTAATAAAGTTTATCCGATAATTAAAGAAAAATTTCCCGAAGATTTAAATGCTTTAGGTGTATATTCAAGAGAATCTTTTTTTGAATCTTACATAAAATTAATTAATGCCACTATCGAACCGTCTACTGATATTATCAAAATTAAATTTATGTGGCCTAATAAAAAACATGCCCCTATTGTGTTATATGAAATTTTAAAAGTATTCAAACAGGAAAATCTTATTATTAAAAAAACCGGAGAAACTCAAAAGAGAAAAATCATTGATAAACAAACACTAGAAATAGCCAAACAACTTGAAGATGTAAGAAATAAAATAAAAAATAACAAACTGACAAACGATATAGTCGACATTGAAAATGAAACACTGAATACAATAAAAATAAGAACGGAATTGGAAAAAGATGCTAATGTATTGTATTCACAAATTCAATATAATAAAAGAAAATTGAACGAATTTGCATCTGAATTAAAATTAAAAGATGCTGAAGTAGCTTTAAGAGCAACAGGCATAGGAAATGACCCTTATTTGGTAAAATTAAGCCAGGACCTCGCAATAGCAAAACAAAACCTTGCTAAACAAAAAGCTAAATTTAAAGATAAATATCCTGAAGTGATTTCTGTAAGAAATGAAATTAATACGCTGCAAAAACTTATAAATAATAGAAAAGAAGAAACATCTGTTAATGTAAGTATTCCTAGAGCAATTTATGACGGACCTTCTTCAGATATAGTTACCAGTTTTGCTTTGACGCAGGCAGAAATGGTATCTCTTCAAGCCCAATGGAAAACATTAATAAACGGCATACACGATCTAAAAAAAAGAGAGCGTCTGCTTCCAAAAGCTAAAATGGGGTTGGATGAGTTTGAAAAACTTGAAGATGCCTTGGCAGATGCTTACAAAAGTATTAAAGAAAAACAACTGGAAGCTAAAATTAGAGAAAGTGAAATAATTGATAACATTATTATCTTAAGCCATCCTTCAAAAGCTGCTTCATTGACAATTCTCATAATTACAAGATGTTTAGGATTTATGCTTTTAGGTACTTTATTGAGTCTGGCTATAGCTTATATAAAACAAGCCATAGAAGACAAATGGACGGATATGGTTGAAATTGAAACACATACCGGACAAAATGTTCTTGGTTCTATTCCGTGGGTGAGAAATATTGATGATAAATCAACAGAAAATATTTTGGATGTTGCTTATACCAATCTTGCCACAAAAATAGCTACAAAAGCACATTTAAACAAATTCTCTGTTATTTCATTTATATCAACAGGCAAGCATCAACCTAAATCGATAATAACAGAAACTTTAACCCAAAAACTTTCGCAAATGGATAGACCTGTTTTATTAATTGACCTTGTTTCAAAAGATACTAAAAACTTTGATCTTATTGAAGCTGTTAAATTAATTAATCAAGAACTAAGAAACAACAACGAACAAAATATAGAAAACAAACCTGTTTCTGAAAATATACATAATATTTTAAAAGGTACTATTAAAAAACAATCTTATAATTATGAAACTAAAATATTAAAATTAGACAAAATAGAAACAAACCTTAAATCTGAAAATTTAAATGACATTATGACAAGCAAAGGCTTTAAATATATTTTAAGCTCCCTTAAAAATCATTATGAATTTATATTTATAAATGCACCACATTGTTTTATTAACATGCCGGAAATACAAACTCTTAAAAAATTATCTGAATGTGTTATTTTAATTTCTTCCTGGAATACAAACAGACAAGAATTAATGAAATTTGTACAAGATATTTCTGATTCTGAAACTAAAATACTTGGCATAATTCCGAGGGAAGAAAATTCAGGACTGGAAAAAAACATTAAAACTTTAGAAGAATATAGAATTGCAGACAGTGTTTTAGAACAAAATGCAGCAGGTGTTAAATAATGTTTGAAACAGCGCTTGAAAAATTATCGAATCTTCCTGACAAATTTTGGCAAAGATTGTGTATAGTTTTTCTTGCATATGTTGGAGCTCAAATAGCCATAAGAACTATACCCGTACCCTTTATGGCAGATGAAAGTTTTCTTGTAGCTGTTTTTGCGATTTTTTTATTCATAGGATTATATTTAATTCCTAAAATATTAGTTAACCCTTTTTTAAACTATATAATTATCCAATTAATGTTTTTTTGGATGGTTTTGGATCAGTTTTTAAAAAAAACCGTGCATATTTCTGTAAAACCGCATGCTGTTATTTTTGGTTTTACAATATTAGCAGGGAGTATTTATTTTTTTAAAAACTTTAATTTTTTATGGAAATTTATTACTTTTAGATTTTTCTTTGTTTTTTTTATAATAAATATAATTTATTATTTTGGCTATTATTCAGACTTCAATGTAAATTTGGTGAGTTTGAATAATAATTTTGGAGCTACTGAAAATCAGGCTGCAAAAACAATAATTTTTCTTGACAGTTTGGCTGTTTTTTTAAGTTCTATAATCCCTTTGTC
The DNA here is from genome assembly GCA_001784535.1 of Candidatus Melainabacteria bacterium GWA2_34_9. Classification (GTDB taxonomy): domain Bacteria; phylum Cyanobacteriota; class Vampirovibrionia; order Gastranaerophilales; family UBA9971; genus UBA9971. Next base: position 20,745 of record MFRJ01000114.1, on the reverse strand, counting down.
TTTACTGATAAATATTAATAATAAAAATGAATTAGATTGTATGATTTGTAAAATAAATAAAATATTTTGTTCTTGTTTTATTTTATTTGCCGTATTGTTTCCCTTTAGAGGAGAAGCTGTAATACTCGGATCTCAAATTTATTTGTCTATATATTTCTTTTTAATTCTTGGTTTTAAGTATTATATTGATAATACAGAAAAAAAAGAGTTTATAACCGCTAAGTTCAATAATTTAATGAATTTTGCCATTATAATTTTATTTGGAATTACAATTAAAAATTGTAACAAATCAGCTTTAATAGCAATTTTGACAGCAACATTTTTATTTATTTTAATAAACTATAGATTAAAAATTAAATTTCATATTTCAGAACTTTTAAAAAATAAAAAATGGGGAATTGTATTTAGTTTTTTATTAATAAGTCTGCTTGCGTTTATAGCCGTAAAATTTAATATTCTTGAAATAATATATAAAAAGCTGGAAGAAACTTTTAATTCTATTACCGGTGGAGGAATTACGTCTTATTATATAAGAAAAAGCAATTGGACACTTTTCTCGAACTACTGGATGAATCATTTGGAAACTTTTAACAGCTTATTTGGTTTTGGGATCGGCAAATCAAGAGAAATCATGTTTTATTTGACAAAATCTCAATATAGCCCCATTTATCTTGTACAAACAACGCATAATCAATATATGGAAATGTTTTTTGATTATGGAGCTGTCGCGCTTTGTTATTTTATTCCTTTGATGTTAATTTTTTATCAAAATGTTAAAAATTTATTAAACAAAAAAATTTATATCAATATCAAACTTATAAGTAATTTGAGCAACTGCCTGATAATATTTTATTTTATATATCATTATTCTGACGGATTGAGAGTAACTACGGCTATAATATTTTTTAGTGCTCTGATGCTTCTTGAGGGACTAAAGTATAAACTAAGAGAATTTCAAGAAGATAAAATGCCTTTAACCTATACTTGATAAAACTTCTTTTGAGAGTTTATTCCAATAAACATCAGCGGTATAGTTGTTTTCAAATTTATTTCTTCCGTTTCTGCCCATTTTTATTGCAAGATTAGTATTGCAATAAAGTTTTTCGACAGCTGCACTTAAAGCATCAACATTTGTCGATGGAAACAAAATTCCGTTTATCCCGTCATCGACGATCTCGGGAATAGCGGCTAAATTGCTTGCTATAACCGGCTTTCCGTACAAAAAAGATTCTATATTTGTTAAACCAAAAGATTCAAACCAGCTGCAGGGTAAAACGGTTGCTATGCAGTTTTTGTATTCTTCTTCCAACGCCTGACCGTCTAAATACCCCAAAAATTTTATATTATTGAGGTTTAAACTTTCTTTTTGTTTGATTAAATTTTCTTTTTCGTAGCCATCTCCGACAATATGAAGTTGAATATCGGAAGAAACCTTTTTCATCGCTTCTATCAAAAAATGAACGCCTTTTTCTCTGTCAAGCCTGCCTACATATAGAAAATAATTGTTATTTTTATAATTAGGCTGAATCAATAATTTTTCATCTTCAACGAAATGGTTTATAACTTTTATTTTTTCGGTAGGGACTCCGGCGTTTACAGCAAGATTTTTAAGTGCTTCGCTTATACATATAATTACATCACATTTATTAAATGTGTTTTGGTTTCTTATAAAAATAAAGCTTAAAGCTGCTATTATACTTGCTTTTAAACTTGAAAGCTTGCACCTGTTTTTTATGCAGCAAATCGGATTTCCTTTTATACATGGTTCTTCATAACAATATTTGTCTGAATATGCTAACAGTCCGCCGGGACAAAATAATCGAGGATCATGAAGGTACAAAACTACCGGAATATTAAATTTATTGCAGGCATCAAATACAGAGGATGTTAAATGAAATAAAAAATTATGAATTATTATTAAATCAGGCTGAATTTCTTTTAAATACTCTTCAAGATTATTTTTAGCTTCAAAATTATAAAATATATTAAAAATATTTTTAATTCGGCTTTTTCTTTTATCCTGATATTGTGGAAAATATTTTGAATATTCATAATCCGGAATAAAATAAGGCTGTTTATCTGTTGAAAAATAATAAATTTCATTATTATTTCGTTCAAGAAGATGTGCGATTTTCCAAATGGAATTTTCTGCTCCACCATATTTTGTAAAAAAGTTATTAATATGTAAAAGTTTCATATTTATACCTAAAATTTATGTAAAATTTTTTTATTTGTTACTTAAAGTCCAATAAATGCTTCTTAAAGGTATATAAATAAATGTAAAATTTTTTTTAAGATAATTTTTGATCTTCGTTGCAGGATTATTTTTAAATACATTACCTAAGACATTTCTGTCATGAATTCTATACATAATTAGTTGTTTATCTATAAAAATAATTGAATTAAGCTTTATTGCTGTGCTTATAAGCCAGTTATCATGACCTGTTGTTTTTTTGAAGGGTAATGCATGATTTAAAAGTTCTTTATTAATTAAAATCGTACAACCCAGAGCATTTTTTTTAGCAAAATTTTGATAATACTTAGTTTTTACATTTTCTATCTTGCTTATATAGTCATATCTGGAGTTACTAATAATTTCTTTATTACTATTAATTACCAGTGCGTCAGAAAAGATCAATAAATTATTTTCTATATTTTTTAATAGAACTTCAATTTTTTCGTTCAGCCATAAGTCATCCTGGTCAGAAAAAGCTATAAATTCACCATTACAAAGAGCTGCCGCCTTTTCAAAGTTTTTGGTATATCCAAGATTTTTTTCATTTATATAATATTTCAAACCGAATCTTAATCGATATTCTTCAAGGATAGTAACTGTTTCATCTACTGAACAATCATCACAAACAATGACTTCTATGTTTTTGTAAGTCTGATTATAAATTGAATCAAGCTGTTCACGAAGATATTTTTCTCCGTTGTATGTTGCCATTGCTATTGAAACTAATTTATCGTTATTTATCACTGATTATTTCCATTTTTAAGGTATTTATCTAAAATCCCCTTTGTTTAAGAATAAACTGAATTCTTATATAATTGATTAATCTGTATAAATATCTTGCAATTTTATATAAAGTTAAAAAATATTTTTTAAAAAAGTTTATCCTACTTAAATATTCACATTCCTGATTTATGCCGACAGCATTATTATTATGTAATCTGTATTTTACAAGACATCTGTCAATATATTTAATTCCGTTCATTTTTAAGGCAACAAGAGAAATCCAGTAGTCATGATAAAATTCAGAAGGAAAAGGAATTGCTTTAGTTGCGATATTTTTCTTAAATAAACAAGCAGCCCCTTGTAAAGCTTCTTGTTTATTAATACCTTTAAAATTAACAGCCTGTTTTAATCCTAATTCTCTTAATAATCTACTTTTTAGTGTATCATTTAAATCTTCACCATTTGCGTTTATAAGTGCAGAATTTGTATGAATCAAAGAATAATCACACATCTCATTAACCAAAGTTTCTATTTTTTCCGGCAGCCAAATATCATCTTGATCGGAAAAAGCTATAAATTCACCATTACAAAGAGAAGCCGCTTTTTCAAAGTTTTTGACAAATCCAATATTTTTTTCATTTATATAATATATTAATCCGTATTTTTGTTTATACTCTTCAAGGATAGTAACTGTTTCATCTACTGAACAATCATCACAAACAATAACCTCTATGTTTTTGTAAGTCTGATTATAAATTGAATCAAGCTGTTCACGAAGATATTTTTCTCCATTATATGTCGCCATTGCAATTGAAACTAATTTATCGTTATTTACCATTATTTATTTTCCATATTTGCCATATTTATCTAAAACTTATTATTAATTATTTTTTGGAGAAACGTATATACCCCACTTTACTTATACCAATTTGTAATCAAAATATAATCTTATACGCAATTTTAGCAAAGCTAAACAATCACTAAATTTTATTAAATTATGAGAATTAATTCGTTTAAGCCTAAGCGATATATCCTCATATAGGATACCTTTTACAATCTTTTTTTATATATTTCTTTTAATATGAGCTTATAAGGATAATTAAGTGAATATTCTATTTATATACAGCTATGATTTGCATGTAACAGAAAAACCTTTACTTACAATAGAAGAAATGCATTTTGGTATCTCATATATTTCTTCTTTTTTAAAAAAACACGAACATAAAACCAAATTACTTATCTTAAGTGAGTATAGTGGTGAACAAAATTTTAAATTATTGGAAAGTTATATAAATGATTTTATTCCTGATCTGATATGTTTTACTTCCATTGCAACTCAATACAAGTTTTTATCAAAAATAGCAAAATATTTAAAAGAAAAACATCCCGAAATTTTCCTTTTGATTGGTGGAGTGCATGCATCACTTAATGCTGAAGAAACAATTAAGGATGATTTTGATGCGGTATGTCTTGGAGAGGGAGAATACTCTGTTTGGGAATTGATAACACAATTGGAACAAAAGAAAACACCAACTAAAATTCAAAACTTATGGATAAAAAAAACAAATGGAATAGAAAAAAACCCAAATAGACCTTTTATTGAAGATCTAAATATTCTTCCTTTTCCAGATATTGATATATGGATTCCATGGTTAAATAAAACACCTGAAAAACATAATGGTATAACAATTTTACTGGGCAGAGGATGCCCATTTATGTGTACATATTGTTGTAATCATGCTCTTAAAAAGCTGGCTCAAGGGAATTATGTCAGATTCAGATCAGCAGAAAATATTATAAAAGAAATCAAAGAAATTAATAACAAATACCCTAATATACAAAACATCTATTTAGAAGTTGAAACAATAGGCGTTAATATAAAATGGGCAGAAGATTTTTGTCATGAATTGGGAAAATTTAATAAATCAATAGATAATCAAATATCTTACAGAGTAAATTTAAGAATTATTCCAAATATGGATTATGATAATCTGTTTGATATATTTAAAAAGGCAAATATCAATCATTTGAATATTGGACTTGAGTCAGGCAGTGAAAGGGTCAGAAAAGAAATATTAAATAGAAACTATTCAAATGAAGACATTATAAATGCGGTTAAAATTGCCAGAAAGTATGGTTTGAAAGTTACTTTTTATAATTTAATGGGATTACCTGGAGAAACAGAAAAAGATTTTCTGGAAACAATTAGAATTAACAAAATATGTCAGCCCGACCATTATTATCTAAGTATATTTTATCCTTATCCTGGTACGGATTTGCATAAAATTTGCAATAAAAGAGCGCTACTGAAAAATATTAATACAACTCGTGAAAGAGTACATGGTATTTTGAATTTACCTGAATTTCCAAATAATAGAGTTGATCATAATTATATTTGGTTTGATTATAATATTTACAAAGACAATAAACCTTTGTACAAAACCTTGCAAGTAGCTTTAAAACGCAAAATATTAGTTACTACGTTTACATATAATATTGTAAAAAAAATAGCATCATTCATGATGAATTTTTTCTAGGAATTTTTCAATTTATCAACAATACTTTTTACATTAGTTTTATCTAGTTTTTGATAAATTAAATCTTTATTATTAATTAAAGTTTCATCCTCAAGTTTAGAAAAGTCTAATCTGGATAATTCTGTGATTATTTCTTTCTCAAATCTGTATTTAATTACTCTTGCGGGGTTGCCTCCAACAATACTATAAGCGGAAACATCTTTCGTTACAACGCTCCCGGCTGCGATAACAGAACCTTTCCCAATTTTTATCCCTGATAAAATAAGGCTGTTTATACCAATCCAAACATCATCTTCAACAATAACAGGTCCTTTAGTCTTTGCTTCATATTCTTGACCTAAAAGTTTAACTAAAAACGGATAAGTAGAAAAACCTTCATACGAATGTTCCCCTCCAAGTAAAAATGTTACACCTGAAGCAATAGATACATAATTACCAATAATAAGTTTTTCATCTAAATGTCCGAACATATAAACTTTTAAGCCACCATATGTTTTTTTCCCAACGCTTACTTTTTTTTGATCAAAAATATTGATTGGAAAGGTTTCATTATGAAGATTATTTACTCTCCATAAAATTATTTTATAAATTTTGTAAAAAATATTGTTTTCGAAACTCGCTAGTTTAATTGGTAATTTATTACAAAGATATACCCACAAAAAAGAGACCTTAGAAAATAAACGCTTAATTATTCCTCTTAATTTATTATGGATAAATAATGCAGGGTAAAAAATCAATGCTAAATAAAAAAAACAATCATATTTATAATCTTTCAGGAAACAAAAAAATCCCGATGTTTTGATATCAAATTTAATATTAAATTTGATATAGTGCGGAATAATCTGATTAATTAATAAAAGTTTTTTTTCTTGTTGAAATATTCTTTCTTCTAATAGATCGTTATTTAAATATTCTTTAAATAAAAATAAATAATTTTGTCCAAAAACTTCTGCAATATTATAATCAACATTCTTTTTAAAAGGTATGTTAATAAAATAATTTTCATTGCAAACAATAGCCTGTTTCCCCATAGCTAAAAGTCGAAACAAAAAATCTGTCTGAACTAACAGCAATTTATAATACCTTGAAAAATTCGAAGATTTTTTGAAATCATCTTGCCAAATGCCAAATCCGCCAATCCAAGTTGAAAAATAAGAAACATGCGATACAAATTCATTTAGATTTTTGCAAATAGTTGTTTTTTCCTGCTTTCTTGTTTTGCCGTTCAAGAAAAAAATAATCGGTTTTTCTTCTATATTTTCTGTTATTATGTCCACGATTGTCGATAAAGCACCTTTTTTTATTAATAAGTAATCATTATGCAGTTTTGCAAAAGTTCCGGTTGCTAAAGAAAGTGCGTTTTCATAATTATTAACAGCACCAATATTGGCTTCATTTTTTTTATATATAATTTTTTCTGGAAATATATCAGTATATTTTTTTACAACTAATGACGTATTATCTTCTGAGCAATTATCAGCAATAACAATTTCTACATCATTTGTATTTAAAAAAGCATTTTGAATTACAATACTTTCAAGTGTTTTGTCCAGAAATTCCGCTCTATTATATGTAGGAATACATATAGACAATATTGGCTTTGATTCAATCATTGTTTATCAACTCCATATAATTACTAAACTCTGAATATTCCTTGCGTTTTGTGATAAAAACAAACCGACAAGGAATTAACATTATCAAACTTACAATGCAATAACTCCAAATAGTAACAGTAGTTGCTGCAGAAAATTTCATGCTCAACCAAATAGCCATACCGTTTAAAATAGCGCTTACAACAGATAGCCACACATAGGGTTCTTGTTTGTGAGCCCTGAGATATATTGCCCAGTTTGACACTATAAGAGAGATAAGAGCTATTATAATCAATAAAAATATTTCAAGAGGACTTAATATACGTGTATCCCAATGAAATATCGGGAATAAATATGTGCAAATGAATAACAGCAAAAAACTGCCTGTACAAAATGCTAAAATACTTTGTTTTAATGTAATATTAAACAATTTATCAAGATTTTGGCGTTCATTTTTGGCTATAAGCATATTGAATAAAGGAGTTTTAGTGCTTGGCCATAAATTAGCTGCTGTCATAACAGCCCATACAAAAGATATAGATAGTCCCATTCTTCCGGCAGCCTCGGCACCGGCATAAAACATAGTAGCCGGTGTTATGAACTGAAATATAAAATAACCTGATACCCAACTCAAAGCATATCTCCATTGAAGAGGTAATGTTTCCGAAAACCAATTGAATTGTTTTAGAGGTTTTGATTGAAATATTTGTTTCCACAAATTCGGAGATACTGAATAAAATAAAATTATGCTTGATATTATATTTAAAAGAGTACCTACAAAAAGTCCCCATAATTTGAATCCAAACAAAAGTGCTGCCCAAATACCTAAACTGTTTATTAATAAACTAAAAAAAGTGCGTTTTTGCACCTCCGCCACTTTATTGCAACCGTTTAAAATTGAGCTGCATAGTGAAACTAATAATGTTATTGCTCCAGTAAAAGAGTACATTATCCAGGCTAAAATTATTGAAAAATTAGTGCCGGAATGTTTTAAAAATGCAGAGCCAATAGAAATAAGCAAGCAAAAAGCGATTGGTATTATGAAACTATAAAATTTTAGAACAAAATGAATAAATGAAATAAATCTTTCAATTTTTTCATTGGGTCCGGATATGCTTCCGTCATTATTTTCAGTCAAATAAGCAAATTCATGGCTGATAAACTGGTTAATTATGTTCAAGAAGCCCATTTCGGCAAATACGGTTAAAGTACCAAGGCTCAAAAAAGTATACCAATATCCTTGTTCAGTAGGAGTTAAACATCTGATAATCAAATATGTTGTAATAGAAATCTTAAGTAATCTAAATGCTTTATTAATAAGAGAAAAAAATATAGCTTTATCTATTCCTATTAATGATTTAATTTTTTTTATATTTTGATTGTTAATAATTTGTTCAATAGTTGAAATCAAAATAACTTACCTGCCAGAGATAACAATTTTTTGTAAATCCTAAACTAATTGTTCAGCAGTTTGATTTTAAAAAATATAGACATGTTACTAAAAATTAATTAACCGAAATGATTAGAAATAAGATTCTCTTATTAAATTGCAAGTTTATTCTATTATCGTTAATAAATGTTTTAATACTAAATAAACAAAGAGAATTCTATGATAAGTCTTAAACAATTAAAATCGGATTTCAAGGAAGGAAAAACTAGTAAGGCAGACTATATTGATAAAATACATGAAATACATAAGTATTTATTTGAATATGCTGATTTTATTAAAAATACAGATGTTTCAAAGATAGAAATAGTCAAAGATGCTGTAGTTATGACATTAGCAACTACCGGTTCTAAAATTATCTGTAATAAAAATGATAAAAGAACTTCTGCTGTAGAAGTATTAAACTTTGATTGCGTTGAAAAACCAGAATTAAATATGATAAAAAATTTAGTTAAAGAAAACTCTGTAATTCTGGATATTGGAGCTAATATTGGATGGTACTCAGTGAATCTTCCAAAACTAATACCAAATGTTCAGATTTATTCTTTTGAACCTGTACCTGAAACCTTTGATTATTTAAGACAAAATATTGAAATTAATAATTTAGAAAACATAAAAATATTTAATTTTGGATTTTACGATAAAGAAGAAATAATACCTGTAAATTATTATCCTGAATATACATGTGCTACATCCATTGCTAAATTGTCAAAAACAAATAAAGTTCATAGTATACCTTGTAATTTCAGGAAACTGGATAATTTTATAAATGAAAATAATCTGAAAATAGATTTCATTAAATGTGATACTGAGGGTTCCGAGATATTTGTTTTTCAAGGGGGACTTGAGACTCTTAAAAATCAAAAGCCTATTATATTTACAGAAATGCTGAGAAAATGGGCTGCAAAATTTAATTATCATCCAAATGACATGATCAAATTATTTAATGATATCGGATATAAATGTTTCCGTATAAATGATGATTATCTGTTAGAAATTATATTAATAACAGAGGAAACACCTGAAACAAACTTTTTCTTTCTTCCGGAAGAAAGAAAAAGTTTGTTTAAAAATCTATTATTGGTGAATTAATAATTTAAAACAGAGGAAAAAAATGAAAGTTGTAATTCTCGCAGGTGGATTTGGAACCAGAATTAGTGAAGAAACTGATTTAATACCAAAGCCAATGATTGAAATAGGCGGAAAGCCAATATTATGGCATATTATGAAAATATATTCTCAATATGGTTTAAACGAATTCATAATATTACTCGGGTATAAAGGATATTTAATTAAAGAATATTTTGCAAATTATTTTCTTCATCATTCTGATATAACAATAAATTTATCCGAAAACACCCGTGAAATTCATTTAACTAATGTTGAATCATGGAAAATAACATTAATTGACACAGGTCTAAATACAATGACAGGAGGAAGAATCAAGAAAATACAAAGATTTTTTAAAGATGAAACTTTTATGTTGACCTATGGTGATGGAGTTGGGGATATAAATATATTTGAGTTGCTGAATTACCATAGAAAAAACGGGAAATTGGCTACGGTTACTACTGTTCAGCCTTCCGGAAAGTTTGGTGCCCTTAATTTAGACAATCAAGGGGTTGTCAGTTCTTTTCGAGAAAAACCCAAAAGTGATAATTCATGGGTAAATGGCGGATTTTTTGTGTTAGAGCCGGAAATTTTTAATTACATAAAAGATGAAAACATAATATGGGAAAAAGAGCCATTGGAAAACCTTGCTAAAGATGGACAACTTGTGGCTTATAAACATTATGGCTTTTGGAAACCAATGGATACTTTAAACGATAAAAAAGAATTAGAAAGGTTATGGAATTCAGATAATGCTCCCTGGCAAATATGGGATGACCAAAGCAACAGCTATAACGATATAAAGAGGCTAAAAACTTAACGAAGATACAATTAGGAGCCTAAAGAAGCAAAAATGAAAGCATCAGACTATATTATCAATTACCTTGCTGCTAATAAAATCAATAAAATATACGGTTATATCGGGGGAGCTATAGCTTATTTAGCAGACGCTCTCTATAAGCATCCTCAAGTAGAAATGATAAATATGATACATGAGCAAGGAGCTGCTTTTGCTGCTGAAGGATTCGCCAGAACAAGGGGAATGACTGGTGTTGCTATAGCAACAAGTGGCCCGGGTGCTACAAATCTTATAACTTCTATAGGCAGTTGTTTTTTTGATTCAATTCCTACTTTATTTATAACAGGACAGGTAAATACTTATGAATACAAATATGACAATCCGTTAAGACAAGTTGGTTTTCAGGAAACAGATATTGTAAGCATCATTAAACCAATAACAAAATATGCTGTAATGATATCTAATGTAGAAAATCTTCGCTATGAACTTGAAAAATGTTTGTATTTATCTACACATGAAAGAAAAGGACCAGTATTACTGGATATTCCAATGAATATTCAAAGAGCTGATATTGATTTCGATAAATCAAACTCCTTTTTTGACAGTGAAGAATTTCAAGTTTTATCTTGTAAAAATGGGATTTCAAAAGAAATTCTGGTAGATATGGAGCTTATTATCAACACCGCTAAAAGACCTGTTTTACTTTTAGGAGGTGGCATAAGATTATCTTGTGCTAATGAT
>MFRJ01000114.1:0-9541 GCA_001784535.1 Candidatus Melainabacteria bacterium GWA2_34_9 | reverse complement strand
GCTGACCTTGTAATAGTTTTAGGCTCCAGGCTTGACACAAGGCAAACAGGAACAAACCTGAATTTATTTGCCAGAGAAGCAAAGATTATTCATGTTGATATAGATGAAAATGAATTAAATTGCAAAAATATCGCTAATATAAAGTTAAAGGCCGATATAAAAGAATTTTTAAAAGGAATAAATTTAATTAATTTCAAACTCAACCTTGGTTTTTGGCATAAAAAAATCCTCGAATATAAAGATAAATACCCATCAATTCAAAATACAAATGGCACTATTAAGAATCCTAACTTTTTAATAGATCGGATTTTTAACCATTTAAAAAGCGATGATATAGTTTGTGTTGATGTTGGGCAACATCAAATGTGGGTAGCTCAATCATCTTATGTTCAAACAAATCAGAGAATTCATTTTTCGGGAGGAATGGGATCAATGGGCTTTGCATTGCCTTGTGCTATAGGTTCAACTATAGCTACAGGAAAACGTTCTATTGTTATAACAGGCGATGGTGGACTACAAATGAATATTCAAGAGCTTGAAGTATTAAAAAGAAGAAATCTTTCTATAAAAATAATTGTTATAAACAATCAAAACCTTGGTATGGTTAGACAGTTTCAAGAAATATATTTTGAAAGCAGGTTGCAATCAACTGTAATTGATTATAGTGTTCCGGATTTTGAAAAAATAGCAAAAGCTTATGGTCTATCAGCAAAATCTGTCTTCTATTACGAGAATATGAACGATATTCTCAAAGAATTTTTAGAAGATCCGCTGCCAGGATTACTTAATATATATACTGAAAAATTTACAGTTGTTGAACCCAAGTTATTAGTTAACTATCCTATAGAAGATATGCATCCATTCCTTGATAGAAAGGAATTTAAAAGCCGGATGATAATTAAGTCAGTAGTAGAATCTAAAAATGTCCGATACTGATGCAGGTGAATTTATATGTATAACTATATAGTGAAAGAAGATTTGAAATACATAACCGACGCTGATTTACCCTGGAATTTATTTGAAAATTCTACAGTCCTTATTTCAGGAGCTAACGGGTTTTTGCCCTCTTATATGGTTCATACACTTATTTACCTGAATGAAAAATACAATAAAAATATTAAAATTCTTGCGCTTGTAAGAAATAAGAAAAAAGCAGAGAAACGGTTTAAAGATTATATTGATAGAAATGATTTTAAGTTAATTGTTCAAGATGTATGTAAGCCCATTAAAATAGATATGGATACGGATTTGGATTTTATAATACACGCTGCAAGTCAAGCAAGTCCAAAATACTACGGGATAGACCCTATAGGTACTTTCAATGCCAATGTAAAAGGTACAAATAATCTTATTAAACTTGCGTATGAAAAAAAATCCAAAAGTTTTTTATTTTTCAGCAGTAGTGAAATCTATGGAGAAATAAGTAAAAATCAAATACCAACGAAAGAATCTGATTATGGATATTTAGACCCACTAAATGTAAGATCCTGTTATGCTGAAGGCAAAAGAGCCGGTGAAACAATTTGCATTTGCTGGCAATACCAATATAATATTCCCATAAAAATTGCAAGACCTTTTCACATATATGGACCAGGCATGGATCTTAATGATGGAAGGGTATTTGCTGATTTTGCAAGAAATATAGTAAATAATAAAAATATAGTTTTAAATAGTGATGGCAGTGCTACAAGATCTTTTTGTTATATAGCAGATGCCATTATTGGCTTCTTTACAATACTCTTAAAAGGAGAAGCCGGTCAATCCTATAATGTTGGATTTAATAAAGAAACAAGTATTTTAGAACTTGCTGAAATACTTGTAAATCTTTTTCCGGAAAAAAATTTAAAGGTGATTAAAAAAGAAGATCAATTTAACAAAGGATATATAAAAAGTAAAATAACAAGATCTTGTCCTGATATTTTAAAAATAAAGAAACTTGGATGGATACCCCAATTTTCAATTCAAGAAGGTTTTAAAAGAACAAATTCTTTTTACGAAAAAAGTACATTTAATTAAATGCTTCATCAAGGGAATTATAAAAATCAAAATCATTTAAAATTTTGCAAATCCAAGCATTATTAGCTTGGATTTCAATTACGCTATCTTTTTCAACGAGCTTAAGTCTTGAGTAGTCGCAAAATTTTAAAACTCCGTCAAAATGCACGCTCTCTTCAAAATATACAGGCTGATCTATGATAAGACCGTCCGCATCAAAAATCCCAATATCTCTGGAACTTTTTCCGGGAGGAAGAGTCCGCACCCATTTGTAATCAGTGATTTGTATTGTTTGATTTGTATTATTATACACAATTGCGCCAACATGAGTTTTTGAATAGTGTAAAAACTCTCTGTATTTTGACTTGAGTGTATTTACATCTATGTCAAAGAACAAAAAAGAAAAACTTGCTAAAATAAAAGACAACAAACATAATGACGTAAGCAGTATTTTTATTTTATTTATTTTCATTATCCCCACCTTCTTTGAAATTAAGAACATCTTATAATTGTGGCAATATGATTGTAAATTATCGAGTTGGGGAACGAAGTGGGGATTTAAATAATTTGTCCTGAAGAAAATACTTTACATATGGTTGTATAAAATTCAGGAATGAGTGTTAAAAAATGCAAAAAGGAAAACTAGCAATAGTTTCAGATCAAATATGCGGAGGAATAGGCGGAGCCGAAAGCATTTTGTTTAGTGCAATTGATTTGTTTCCTGAATCTCCGGTTTATACAACAATATATAATCCTGAAATAATACCGGAACAATACAAAAATACAAAAATCATCCCCAGCTTTATCCAGAAACTTCCACTGGCAAAAAAATTTTACAAAGCTTATTTACCTATAATGCCTCTTGCTATGGAATATTTGAATTTGCAGGAATATGATATTATTTTTTCTTCTCATCATTCGGTTGCTAAAAGTGTTATTCCTGGACCTGATGCTTTTCATATCTGTTATTGCCATTCTCCGGCACGATATATATGGGATTTATTCTGGACTTATTCAAAATTAAATAATTTTAATAAGTTATCCCAAATTACAATTGCCGCAATTTCCCAATATTTAAGAGTATTGGATATAACAAGTTCGAACAGGGTAGATTTATTTCTCGCCAATTCTACTTATACAGCTGCCAGAATCAAGAAGTTTTATGGAAGAGAATCATTTATTCTTCCTCCGCCCGTTGATACTGATAAATTTAATTATGAAAGCGAAGGGGATTATTTCTTTATGGCGGGTAGACTGGTTGCCTATAAAGGTTTTGAACTGGCTATTGAAGCGTTTAACGAATCAGGGAAAAACCTGATTATTGCAGGAACCGGTCCTGAATACCCAAAATTAAAAGCAAAAGCAAATAAAAATATTCAATTAGTCGGAAAAGTTTCTGATGAAAAACTTGTTAAATATATGAATAACTGCAAAGGATTTGTTTTTCCAGGCAAAGAAGATTTTGGAATTGTTATGGCGGAAGCTCAATCCGCCGGAAAACCTGTTATTGCTTTTAATAAAGGCGGAGCTTGCGATATTGTTTTAGAAAATGAAACAGGAGTTTTGTTTGGAGAGCAATCTGTAGAATCTTTAAATAATGCTGTTTTGAAATCTGAAAAAAGGAGATGGAACAATAAATTTATTTATGAACATTCAAAAATGTTTGATAAAAATTTATTTAAATCCAGATTAAAATGCATACTGAAAAACAAAAATTACATTGAAAAAAATTTGATGAAAATTAAAAATCAATTATCTTTTATCATTATAATTATTACCACTTTGATTGAAGAGAATTTTATTAACTTTCAGGGCGAATTTTTTTAAATTCTCTGTATTTTCCACAGGTGTATATAAAATCACTATTCCATAAGTTTTGATAGGCTTGCCTGTTAGTTTTTTAAAGATGATTTCACTCCAAAATTCTGTTCTGGTTGCAAAATTATTATTCAAATCTGTATACCAGTATATAAATAAATATTCTTTATTTTTCCTTTTTGTCTTTATAAAATTCACAGGCAAATCAGGCGCAAGTTTTATCTTTTTTGTGTCTATAAACTTAAAACCTTGCAATTTATAACAAATTTGAGGGTCATGAATCTTTTTTTTATTATCAGCTAATACAAGAGCTAAATTAATTTCATCATCAAAGTTTGATTTTTTATAAATCCTTAAAATAAGGTCTTTCGGTGACATTATCTCAAAAATATGGCTTTTCTCTGCAATTTTAAGGTTTTGTCCAACCCAGCCGTTAATATTTTGCGGAAGGAGGAAAGGTGGTTTTCCTGAAAAGCTATTTGTGGTGTTTTTTGTAAAATCAGCATTTGCAATTATAAAAGCAAAAATGAAGATTAAAATAATAATTATTTGTCTATTAAGCAATTTTATATTCCTCAACAATTTTGTCTTCCTCAATAAATTCATTTATAACTAAAATAATTAATAAAGATATTACAAAAATACCAAGTCCGCTGTTGTAATGAAAAGCTTCAGAATCTTTAATACCGTTGTAAATAATATAAAAATTAATTAATAAAATTCTTATAATATTGCCAACAAAAGAAATTGCGAATGAAAATAAAACAATTAAAAACTTTTTAAGTACGGAAATATTTTTAAAATAAAATAACAAAAAATTCACTATCAACAAAGAAGAAAGTGATTTAACTCCAGTACATCCGGCTTCAATAGTGACCTGATATTTATCTATAAATATATTAGAGCCTAGAGCGTAAGCGTTTATGTTTAAAAAATGGAGTATTTGGGCAGCTACATCTGCCAGAAAAATTTGTAATGGAGTTGTAAGTCTAAAAATAGGAATAATCGGGAGTGATAAAGAAAAAAGAATAATTACAGGCATAACAATCATAAAAGTTCTTTTTCCGTAAAGAAATAAAACCGTTCCCGAAAGAAATAAAGGCAAGGACAGACCGATTAGTAAATCTATATCCGCTTTGATTCCTGTGTAATAGATTAAAACCCCAGTTATTAAGGGCAGTAACCCCCAATTTGTTGGATTTTTTTCAGTTTTTTTAAGTTTTTTCGCTTTCTTTTTGAAAAATTGAAACCCGAAAATAATCAAAAAAGGAAAAAACGAATAAAAAGAATCAAAATTAAACCATTCATTTGTCCAGATTGGAATGTATTTAAGATACAAAAGACATAAAGCAAAAAGAACAATAAAATCAAATTTAAACTTAAATTTATTCATCTGAGCAAAGTACGTCTTTTTTGAAGTAATTTATCTAAAGAAAATATTTTAATTGCAGCAATTAAATACACAAAAGAGAATAAAAGTAAGGTCAATAGTGTTTTTATATTTATTTTTGTATGTATTAGATTTAAATAATTTATTTGATAAATAAGATTATCATTAAGTTGTTTCATTGCAATATTATATTCTTCAACAGGAATATCTTTTTTATTCTGATTATAAACAGTATTTATTCTTTCTTTTGAGTTGTTATTTTCTGCTTTTAACGCTTGTATTTTAGTATTCTGTACAGATTTCATTGATATGCCATACAAAATTGTATTAAGAGAAAGGAAAGAAAAGAATAAAACACACAAAGAGCCAAAAACAACTTTTGCTGAAGTAGTGATTATTTTATTGCGTCTGAAATTTGAGAAATTCAATCCTAATAAAAAAATCAAAATACCTAATACAGGGAGTAATGTTGTATCTGCTATTCGCTGGGAAACATCAAACACCCATTCAGGGTTTTTTATTGCAACAGGGTACATGTAAGTATAAAAATCTAAAAACGAGCTTACAATAGTAGCAAAACCCAAAGTCATTAAAATAATTGAAATGTCTTTTAATTTCATAATAATTTACCTCTTTAAAATAAATTAAGCGGCATCTTTTCCTAATAACACAACAGGAATGGTTTTGAACAGGATTTTGATGTCCCGGAATAAAGACCAGTTTTTAACATATTCATATTCAAGATTTATAACTTTATCAAAATTTTTGATATTTGATCTTCCGCTGATCTGCCATGGACCCGTTAATCCCGGTAGCGTGGCAAATCTTAAATAATGGCGACTTTCATACATTGCAACCTCAGAAGGCAAAGGCGGCCTGAAACCGACAAGACTCATTTCCCCTTTAAGAACGTTAAATAATTGCGGAAGCTCATCGAGACTGTATTTTCTGAGAAATTTGCCTAATTTTGTTATTCTCGGGTCGTCAAACATTTTAAACATTAATTCGTTTGTTTGATTATATTTTTTTAATTCTTCAAATTTTTCTTCAGCATTTGTTTCCATGCTCCTAAATTTATAGATAAAAAATTCTTTACCATGTTTTCCTACTCTTTTTTGCTTAAAAAAAACAGCCCCTTTGGAATCAAATTTTATTGCGATAGCGATAGTAATAAGCAATGGAGAAATAACAAACAAACCCAAAAGAGTTCCATTTATCTCGATAAATCTTTTAACAAAATATTGAAAAGGTTTTTTATTTGAAGAATCAAGATTTTTAAAAATTCGAAAAGGAGCTTTGTTGTATATATCATTTTGGTGATGATTATTTTCTGAAAAGTTGTTTGTTTCAGGTGAAATAGTACTAGTATTTAAGTTCTGAACTATATTCATAATTTTTTCCTTAATCCCCATATTCCGCTTAATCCCATTAAACCCAAAATTGTTGAAGATGGTTCCGGAATAGGAACAGAGCTTGGCGAAGATGATGCTGTGGTGGTATGAGATACAACTACTATTGGCGGCGGAAAATAAATATTTAAAGGCTGATTGTATGTTACCGGGGTTGCATATCCAGTAGCCATAGGGTCTATTACATTAGGGATACCATTATTGTCAACGCCTAAATTATTATATTTTGGTAGATTTAAAGAATGATTATTATTTTCAGAAAATAAAATTTTATCAGCAAAATTATTTAAATTAGCTGCTTTTCCTGTAACCTTTGATTTGATTTTACTTTCAGAAATAAATTTTTTAAGAGAAGAATCTGTTCTTTTGTCAGCATAAGTATCAAGGTTTAGTTTTAATAATTTATTAGAATCATCAACTTTTGAAATTCCTTTATTATTATAAATTTCTCTATTGATGTTATTAGAAAAAAATGTGGCATCTGTTTTTTGTGGTTTTTGATGCTTGGATACAAAAGCCAACAATATACCTAAAAAAATCAACAATATCAAAAATATACGGATTGTAGAAATTTTCAACAAAACAAATGATAATGAAAATATATTATTCACAAATTTTTTTAACAAAATTTGCAATGACCTAAGTATAGGATTCATCTTGCATTTCCCCATATCTTCATAAAATCATATTTTAAAATTGTTTAATAAATTTTACATAAGCCGGTTGATTAGTTTTTAGTTTTTTAATATGTACTGAAAAACCAAGGCATACTATATTTTATGTAACTTGCAACAAAGTGGCATTTTTGCACTAAAAAAGCCTTCTGCTAAAAAGCCGAAAGCCTTGTGAATAAAAGAATGGATATTGTAGTTTCGACAGCATTCTTCTCCTTTTTATTTTATTATAAATTCCCTGATAACAGGGAATTTACAGGGAAATTTGTAAAATATTGCCTTTATTTGAATTTTTTCTGCCAATGCAGTGCGGCTTTTAACCCTAAATTCCCTAAAAAAATTACAGGGAATTATTTTAGCTTAACAGGAAAATTTTTTACAAAAAACAGCTTTAAATGAGAAAAATAAAGGATTATAATTTGTATTTCTTTAGTAAGTTCAAGCCAATTTTATTAAGAGTAAATTCAAGAATGCTCCAGATAATTCTTCGATATAAAGTTAAATGTCGGCAATAAACAGCACTATATTCAATCTGTGCTTCTGATGCACGACACCGTTTAAATGATGCAGCTCCGGAACTTTGATTTAAAATCAAATTCGATTTTCCTGATTCCTTTATCAATTGAGCAGAAAGCATTCTGTATAAGCCGGTTTCCATGAGCAAACTTGTGTCATACCCGAACAAAGGAGTTGTCATAATTCCGTTTCGGGAAAAATATCCTAAAACGGCGTCAATTTTGCCGGCTTTTTTAAAGGCTCTTATATTCAAAATTTTATTTTTTAAGGCTAAATCTATAAAGTTTTCATTGAACTGTGGATTTAAATAAGAATATTTAGATAAATATAAGTTGTCATAAAGGTCTTTAATCCTCGGAATATCTTCATTAGAAAGGTCTTTGTTTTCTAATAATTCATAGCCGCTTTTTTCCTGAAGCTTAAAATCTTTTTTTATCAGCCACTTAGCTTTTCCTTTTATCAAGTTTTTGTTTAAAAAATATATTTGTCTGCTCGGAATAAGCTGATACTTATTTTCCTGAAATTTATTTAAAAATTCTTTATCTGTATAGTTGTTTACAGACCTGAATATTAAAGAATGTTCGGGAAATCTTTGAATTAAAAATTCGGTTATTTTTTCTATTTGCTTATGCGAGATTGTCGAGTATAAATTAGTCGACAAAAGCCAATTATTTATGTGAACGGTTTTATTTATTTTGCCGAATTTAAATACTATACCTAATAACCTGATAAGATAAGCCAATATTAATTCAATAAAAGGTTTTTTTATAGTTTTTAATTCTTCAACGGCATAAGAAATATAATGGGTATAAGGAGAACAGACATAAGAGTTTTCGTATTCCGCATCATTAATGGTTATCGGAATAATTAAGTCGTCAATTTTTAAAAGCATCAAACGGGTTTTAACATTATTTATGTAAGCAGAAGTGCCGTTCTTTATCATTGGAAGCAAGAAATTTTTTGCATATTGACCGTCTTTGGAATCAATCCAATCCAAAAAATCTGTATCAGAAGAATCATAAAGCTTTATGTTAAAACTGTCTTGCATTATTCCCCTTCAATATTAAAAACTCTCTTAACACGTTTAAGTTTTTTATCACAGGGTTTTTCAAGCTTATCATAATTGTAATTGATTTTGAGTTCAGGGGCTTTGCAGTTCAGTTTTTCAAAAAGCTCTTTCAGGGATTTTTCTACGAGATTGCTTAAATTGTTTTTATCTTCGCAGGATGATTTTAAAAATATTTCTGTTAAGTCAAAACTATGCTGAATAGCCATATATTCTTCAATTTCCGGCGAAGAATATATAATTGCCCTGCATATAAAATCAGGAAAAACAGGAATTAACTTCTCTCCCTCGATAGCAGGTAAATAAAAAATATCGTCACATCTGCCTTCTATCTTTTCAATGGCAGTAAAAACAGATCCGCAAAGGCAGGGTTCTTTTTTTTCTGTCAAAATATCATTGAGTCGATATCTAATTATTGGCTGAGTAGTCCTCGAAAAATCGGTTATTATCGGAATAAATTTCCCTAAATCTTTATCAAGATATTCTTTTTGAATAACAACCATATCTTCGTTAATATGCAAAGTCCCATACTGGCATGTTGAGGCTAAAAAACCTTCTGTGCATTGATAAATTTGATGAATTTTTTGGTTAAACTGTTTGAAGATGTAAGATTCATCGAGTGAATCAAGAACTTCAGCCACAGAAATAATCTTTTCAGGGTTAACATTTAGTT
>MFRJ01000113.1:957-15165 GCA_001784535.1 Candidatus Melainabacteria bacterium GWA2_34_9 | reverse complement strand
CCATATGTGAAAAAGTAAACGGTCTTGGGGTTTTAGCCAAAAATCTGCTGTGAAGGACAGATTTCAGTCCACCATACAAATGTCCGAAATAACGAAGCCTGTCAGCTGACATATTATTGCTGTGTTTTCCACACACTTCATTATTAATATTATTAATCGCAATTTCGCTCTCTTCTGCTACATGATCCTGTTTTATTTCTGTAGGGCAGCCCATAAAAATTCCTCACTTAAATCCAAATATCAAATTCAACATTGTGCAATATAATATATTATTATTTCACTGAAAAAATTATACTAAAGAAGATTTATACTTTTATTAATATTTATTAATATTTAAAATTATAAATATTCTTTAATAGCTTTTATCAGAGCTTATGTTAATACAAATATAATTTTCATGCCATGTTTTTATCTTTTTTTACAAAAAAATAGGACAGAGCTGAATCAATTCAGCTCTGTCCTATTTTTAAATTCATAATATTTTTATATTATTTCATTGACCTATAACAGTCACTGCAATAAACAGGCTTTCCTTGTGCAGGCTGGAAAGGAACAGTGGTATTTACGCCACAGTTATCACATACTGCATCAAATCTTGGTTTAGGAGCATTTGAATATCCGCCGCCGCCGCTTTTGCTTTGTCTGTTTTGAGCTCTGCATGAAGCGCATCTTTTAGGTTGTGTATAACCTTTTTGTTGATAAAACTCCTGTTCCTCAACTGAAAATGCAAATTCTTGATTGCAATCAGCACACTGTAAATAGATTTCTTGAAAATTTTGTCCTGTTAACATTTTTGATTCCTTACTGTTTCATTAGATTAAAATTATTACATAAAATTAAAAATAAAAGTTATATCAACCGCTATTTAAAAAACACACCTCTCTTTCCCGCAGTCAATTTTATTATTTTTAATATATTCGTTTACTTCAGCTTCTAACTTATCAAATATTTCTTTAACAGAAAGAATTTCTGTATATTTTTTAACATTTGCACCCGTAAAGAAAAGACCGTTTTCTATATCACCTTTTCTTGCAGCATCAAGAGCTCTTATAATACAAAAGGAATGAGAACAATGTTTTAAACAGCTATCACAAGTTTTCGGTTTTTCGATTGTTCCATTTTGAAGTCTTTCAATAAGAGGCGTCAAGATAGCTCTTGCAGGAAGTCCTACAGGGCTTTGCATCATTACTACATCTTTTTCTTCTTTATTAAGGAAAAGATTTTTAAAATTATCGTGTACATCACATTCTTTACTGAGTACGAATCTTGTTGCCATTTGAACTCCGGAAGCACCAAGTGACATCATTTCCATAATATCAGCACCTGAAGTAACTCCACCTGCCGCGACAAGAGTAACTTTACCAACTCCAGGAAGATCCGGTTCTGCATCTAGAGCCTGTCTGATTTCCGGAATCAACTTTCTAATAGGTTGGTCAGTGCCCAGGTGTCCACCAGCTTCTCCGCTTTCAACTATTATTACATTTGCACCGAGCTTTTTAGAAATTCTGGCAAGCTTAACAGAACTGACGATTGGTACAACCTGAACTCCTGTTTCTTTACCAATACTAAAAAGATCCCTGGAGAAACCGGCACCTGATATTATCAGATCAATACCTGCATCCACGGAATTTTCAATAAGTCTACGAAATTCACTTGCGGCAAACATTATGTTTACGGCAATTAAACCATTTTTATTAGTTTGCAAGCTTCTTGCAAGTTTAATTTGTTCTTTTAATTCAGGTTCAGACAATCCTGATGCAGCTATTACGCCTACACCTCCACAGTTAGCAACTGCTGCTGCCAAAGGTGCTCTACTTACTCTGATTGCCATTCCCCCTTGAATTATAGGTTTTTGAGCTATTAAATTATTATTAAATTTTAAAGGGGCGAATACCATATATTGTTCTTTCACTAATATTACTAACGACAGTTTACCATTTATTTTAAATTTTTGCGCATTTACGCATTTAACAAATTATCAGCCATTCATGACAGTTATTAGAATTTTACCAATAAAATAAGTATTTTCAAGAAGGATTAGTTACAAAAATTTTTTACATTTATATTTACTTAACTTCACACTCGATAAGCAGGTATTTGGTAAAATAAAGTAAAACAAACACATTAGGAGAAATAAATGGAATACATCCAAAATGTAAAAATTTATCACAGCGATACAGATTGCTACAATGTTGTTTGGCATGGATCTTATGCAAAATGGCTGGAAGCAGGACGCATAGAATTTTCCGAAAAAATCGGCATAAAATTTCGGGAACTGGAAAACATGAGCATCCACATGCCGGTAGTGGAACTCAACATAAGATATAAACACCCTGCTAAGCTTTTTGATGAGATAGAAATTAAGACAACTTTGAAAGAACTCAAAAAAACAAGCGCAACTTTCGAGCATGAAATTAAAAATACAAATACCGGCATGGTTATACTTACGGCAACTTCAACAATTGTGACTACAGACACCAACGGAAAGCTTTTTCGTACCATGCCGAAATATTTATACGAGAAATATTTAAAGATTCAAAATTAAATAACAAATAAAATCCATGCCAAATTTTTTTTGCGTAGTAAAATGTTTATTATGAATACATACACACCCCCTAAAAAAGAATATAAAACAGCCATAAGAGAAGTGGATTTGAACGGTCTGACAGCAGGAGGAGAAAATTCTCTCAATTTTTTGCATTCCGAAACGCAAAAAGTTTCCAAGCCTCTTATAGCATGCGAAATTTTAACTAATATTCCATCCAATCATCCTCAACTGCTAAAAGATTTTTGGGGAGAAAATATTTATAATCCTATTGAGTGCGTAAAATCAGCTTTAAATAAAAACTTTTCAGCGCTTGTAATAAGATTTAACATCGAAAACTGCGAAGATATCGACGCTGAAATAGAAAAAAGCAAAGAGCAACTTAAAGAAATCCTAAAAATAACAGATTTACCTTTATTTTTAATAGGGACATTCAGACGGGAAGTAGATGCAAAGCTTTTACCGGAGCTTGCCAAAACCGCCGACAGAAAATGTACAATAGGTGCGGTGGAGGAAGAAAACTTCAGACAAATTGCTCCAATAGTAAAAGATTGCGGTCATAATATAATTGCAAGAACACCCATAGATATAAATCTTACAAAACAATTCAATATTTTGCTGACAGAACTGGGCTTTAATGCTGACAGAATAATAATTGACCCGAATACAGGAGGTCTTGGCTACGGATTAGACTATGCCTACAGTATTATTGAAAGAATTAAACAAGCAGCGCTTCAGGGCGACACGATGCTTAACATGCCGGTAATTACATTTGTCGGAGAAGAAGCCTGGAAAACCAAAGAAGCAAAATCAAATAATGTTCCTGTCGAATGGGGTAACTTAACAACAAGGGCTATATCGTGGGAAAGCATAACCGCAACTTCAATGCTTGTTTCTGGAGCAAATATTGTTGTTATGAGACACCCTGAAGCTATTAAATACGTTCAGGATTTTATAGATAAAACATACGGATAAACAATGAAACTTACAGGATTACAGATATTTAAATACCTCCCGGGAAGCAAAAAAGAACCGCAAGCGAACTGCAAAAAATGCGGCTTCCCGACCTGCATGGCTTTTGCAATGAAACTTGCCAAAAACGAAGTCCCTATCGAGAAATGTGAACATATAACAGATGAATTAAAATCGATTTTTGAAGAAGCTAGCCAGATTCAGCAGGCAGAAATCCCGTTCGGATGTGCAAAAAACCCCGTTAAAATCGGCAACGAAACTGTAATGTTCAGACATGACAAAAAATTTGTTAATCCTACCTGCATAGCGGTAAAACTTGAAAGTTCTGATGAAAATTTTGACGAAAAACTTAATAAAATCCTGAATTATTCCGTTGAAAGAGTCGGGGAAGACTTAAAAATCAGCACTTTGGCTCTTTTTGATACTGATAAAACTTTTGAAGAAAAAGCTAAAAAAGTCGCTAAGTCAAAACTTCCAATGATTTTAGTGAGCGAAAATATTGAAAAAACAACAAAAATCCTTGATGAAATTAAAGATTTCAAGCCTCTTATTTATATCGAGAATTCTTCACCTGAAGAACTTGCGGAAATAGAAAAGAAATATAATGTTCCTGTAGTTTCATCAGGAAGCTCCATAGAGGAATTAGTGAATAATTCTGCCAAGTTTATTGAAAACAAAACACAAAATATAGTTTTAAACCTTAAAAACCAATCACAAAAAAGCCTTATCGAAAATTTGACTTATATAAGACGCTCTGCGATTGAAAACAAATTTAAACCGCTGGGCTTTCCTGTAATTCAGTTTACAAAAGATATTGCCGATTTATCACAAGATCCTATAGAGCAAGGAATATGGACCTCTGTTTTACTTTGCAAATACGCCAATATTATAGTTTTAGAGCATTTTGATGAAGCTATAATTTATTCTTTGCTTACATTAAGACAAAATATATACACAGATCCTGAAAAACCACTCCAAATTGAAGCGAAATTATATCCTATCGGGGAAACTGATGAAAATTCACCCGTAATAGTCACGACAAACTTTGCTTTAACTTATTTTACAGTGGTTGGTGAGATTGAAGCATCAAATATTCCGTCATATCTGGCAATTACTCCATCAGACGGAATGAGCGTTCTGACAGCGTGGTCAGCTGATAAGTTTAACGGCGAAATCATAGCCAAAACCATAAAAACTTACGGTTTAGAAGAGCTTGTAAAACATAAAAAACTTATAATTCCCGGATATGTTTCGTCTTTAAAAGAAGAAATTGAAGACGAGTTGCCTGATTGGGAAGTTATAATCGGCGCAAATGAAGCCGTAGATATAGTTGATTTTCTAAGAAGTTATCAAAAACAACAACTATTAAACCTGTAAAAGATGTTTTGTAGTTTTTCTTCTCTTGATTAAATCAACAAAAGCTTCCAGTCTTGTTACAAATCCTGCTCTGCCTGTATATTCATCCATAACTAAAGACAATACAGGAACATCCTTTTCTTTTCTGACGTTTGGAAGAATATTCTGAGCAATTATTTCCGGCATGCAGGTAAAAGGCAAAAGATGCACTATTCCATCAGTAATTTCGGAAGAAGCTGCAATAGCCGCATCGCCTATAGATTCAACGGCATCACCGCCTATATCTCTTTTTATAAATTCACGCGCAAATCTGCGTGTTTTTTCATCATGTGATTCGCTAAATCTCAATATAGATGGATATAAACTTCTATCAATCCAGTCAGACAAATTAATCTGCCTGTGAACCTGCACTCCAAGACTGCCAAGTTCTTTTTCTATACCCATATTTGAAAATTTATCCAGTACAACATAAATTTCACCTGTTATATCGACATGCAAAACCTGTTTTTTTGAATCAATCTCAACGCCGGAAATAGATTCAGTTCCAAGTTCAAGGGCTTCATTACATTCTTTAACTGTCAAAGCTCTATCAAGCAAGCTCATAGCTTTATTATAACGCTTATCAGCACTGCCGATTTCTACTTCTCTTGCTCTATAATATTGAAGCAATTTATCAAATTTATCTGCTGTTTTAATTCTTAAAATACCGACCCTTACAGCATATATAAGGTCTAAAGGATTTCCGTTTCCTGTAACATGCTTAAATCCTGAATAAATCTCTAACAATTTCCCTTTATATAGATCAAAATTAACAAATTCAACATTATTATATCCGAGATCGGTTAAAGCTGTTCTTGCAATATTACTATACTGTCCCAATCTACAGGTTCCGGGGCTGTCAATCATAAGGACAGCTTCAGCGCCTGCTTCAATTGCCTCAATATAATTACCAAGCACCAGTTTATAAGGAAGACAAATAGCTTCAGGACTGTATTTTGCCCCTAAAGAAAGTGTTCTTTTGCTTGTATAAGGAGGCTCAACAACTTCAGCACTAAGAACTCTGAGCGCTCCTGATACTCCTATTGCCAGATTTCCCATATGAGGAAACGATATTTTCAACTCATCCTCCCGTTTATAGGGTTTTTTAAAATTAAACTTTTACAATTGTATCTCTTGAATAAACAACTTCCTGTCTATCAGAGTCAATTTTAATCTGTTTATTGAGATTCTGAACGATATTGGCTCTTTTCTTCCTGTAGAGCATATCTGTAAATGCTTCAATCCTTGTTATAAAGCCTGCTTCTCCTGTATGTTCATCAACAGTAAGATTAAGAAGCGGTTTTTGAAGGCGTTTTGCATATCTGGTAATTCTTTCAACCATTAAGGAATCCGGTCCGCAACCAAAAGCGGTTAATGTAAGAATACCGTCAATATTTTTATTTGTCATAAAACTGCCTGCTGCTCCTGAGATTTCAAGCTCATTTGCCCAATAGAGATTAGTATTTAAAACTTTCAAACCTTCATTCATCTGCTCCGTTGAAAGACTTTCTGAAACATGAGCTTTTACGCCAAGATTTTCAAGTTTTTTAAATATATTCATGCTCACATGATTGTCATAGAGGTTATATCCGTGTGCAAGCACTGCAATATTTATAGGATAATTGTTTTTTCTGCTTTTAATTATAACTTTTCCTTTTATAGCCGTTTCCATAGCTTCTATAGGATGCATTCCATCTCTGGTCATACCGGTAAAATTATTTTGATATGCCCAACCCACTTTAGAAGCTTTCTTAATAGCTTTTTTATCAGTTATTCCAAGAGGAGCAACGGATTCATACAAGTATTGATAAAGCCCTTGATTTTTCTCTGATTTGTCTAAAGTTGGTTCAATAAGCAGAAAATCTTTTTTCACAACGTTTCTCACTAAATCAGGAAGCCCTCTAAGCTTTGAACAATTATAAATTTTATGGTCAATTGACTGAATACTCGGTGAATAAATAATATCCACGCCTTTTTTCTCTAACAAATTAAGCACATGTCCCATATATATTTTCACAGGAAGGCATGTTTCAGATACAACTAACGCACTTCCATCAGAAACAAGCTTTTTGGTAGTTTTATCAGACAAAACAATTTCTATACCTAAACTCCCAAAAAATCCAAACCAGAATGGATAATAATTATAGTAACCTAACGCTCTTGGAATACCGATTTTCATTTATAATTTCTCCTTATAAGGCTATTTTCTTCACTTCAATAAGCTTTTTAACGGCTCGCTATTCGCACACGAGAATGAGTTTTTAAAGAATTTTTCATCGTTTTTCTCTGAATTATTCTTGTTTTGCGCACTTTTCTTTGTCTGCGAATAAGATCCACAAATGCTTCAATCCTTGTAACCATACCCGCTTTTCCTGTTTGTTCATCCATAAGGAGAGAAATCACAGGAATATTTTCTTGTTTACTTACATTCGGAAGTATACATTGACTTACAATTTCGGGAATACAATTAAACGGACCTACATGCACAACCCCATCAACATTACATTCGGCTGCATATACAGCATCTCCGACAGTTTCTATACATTCACCGCCGACAGCTCTTGTAAGATACTTTTTAGCTGTTCTAACTGCTCTCTGTCTATGAGTTTCCGTTTTTTTATTCCATTTAGGAACAAGGGTTTGATTTGTCCAGTCAGAAAGCATTATTGTTCTTTCTACTTCAACACCTAAAAGCCCTAATTCCTTTTCAATGTTCATATTAGTAAACGGGTCGAGAAGAACAAAAAATTCTCCCATAAGATGAACTTTTAAAATTTCTTTATTATTGTCAATTTTAACGGAATTATATTTATCCAATGTGGACTGAATTGCATTTTTAACTTCCTCAACAGTGTCAGCTCTATCTATAGAACGTCTGCCGGAAAGATAAATCTTTTCTGCGGTTCCTGATTCTATTTCTCGAGGTCTAAGATAAAAAAGTTTTCTTTCTATTGCGTCAAGCGCATCAAATTTTGCCAGACCAAGCTTAATTCCTTTAATAGCATTGGGAATACTTTTATTTCCTGTTGCCTGACTGAATTTTTTTACTATTTCTACAAATTTTCCTTTGTACATGTCAAAAACGATAAACTCAAACTCATATCCGAGCTCTTTCAGCTTTGCTTCTGCCATTTTGGCATAATTTCCGAGGCGACAAGTTCCCGGAGCGGAGAACATCAACAAAACGTTTGCTCCGCCTTCCAAAGCCTGAATATAATTACCCAGATTAAGCTTATAAGGCAGACAAACTGTCTCTGTGCTGTGTCTTGTGCCTAAAGAAAGAGCTTCTTTATTATTATCAGGAGAGAGATAAAGATTAGCCCCCATTGCCTTCAAAACTGCAGCAACAGGAATTCTAATATTTCCCATCTGCGGAAATGCTACAATTCTTTCTTTATTAGCTTTTATATTATTATCTTCTGCCTGCATGAATAGGATCTTTACCTTCTACAGCTTCTTCCTTGCAAATGCGTTTACAAGTTCCGCAATCTACACATTCTTCCTTAATAATTGAATATTTGCTTTCAGTTTTCACAACTGCTTCTACGGGACAAGCACTATAACAAACTCCGCAAGCATTGCATTTATCCTGAATTATATTTCTTGGCATATAAATACCTTTCTTTTTATATAAAAACCAACCTAAGAAAAAATTAACACTTAAAAATGTAAAGAAATAAATTTACACTTCTAATTTTTCTTCAATTAATTCTTTAACATCTTCGACATTTTTTTGGAGTGCTGTCAAATCTTTTCCGCAGCTACAGCCGCCATTACTTTCACATCCGCCATGAACTCCGCCAACAGGAACTTTACTGCTGCAAAGAATTTGTCTGTCGTGGTAATATTCGCCAGGAAGCGGGAATAATGTCATATAATAATCATCTGCCCAATTTTTATCCATAACTTCCGCCACGTCAGCAGCATATTCATCAATTTTTTCCATAATTTCAGGCTTTGTTAAATAATCAGCAGCGCCTCTATGGGTTTCATAAGGTTTAAATTTCTCGTAATAGCCTCTTAACACCCATGGTCTGTCAACAATCATACATGGACGAAGCATATTGCCGTCATAAGGAGCACCTTTTCTCACTGCCGTCATAAACGGACTTGCAAGAGCCTCTGTAAGTGTAGAAGTCTTAACATTATGTGTTGCAAGGTGGACAAAAGTACAAGGTTCACAATCACCTTTGGCATTAACATGGAAATACTGCCTTCCTCCAGCAATACAGCCCATCATTTCAGGACCGTCACCCCAAAAATCGACTGTCATCATAGGAAGAGTATTTCTTACATTATATACAGCCTGTTTAATCATTTCTCTTTGTTTAGCTGTAGGCATTAAAGTAGGATCAGGGTTTTCTCCTACAGGTACATAATGGAACACCCATGTCCAGAGACTTCCTTTATCGCAAAGCATCTTCATGTATTCGTCAGAAACTATTTCTTCAGCACTTTCTCTTGTAGCAGCAAGACTTACACCGAAGAAAACACCTTCTTTTTTAAGTAAATCCATTTTTTCCATAACAGTTTTGTATGCGCCTTCACCTCTGACTTTGTCGGTGGCTTCTTCCCAACCGCCAAGACTAAACATAGGAGCAACGTTTCCGAGTTTTTTAATTTGTTTTATCTTTTCTTCCGTTAATAAAGCCCCGTTTGTGAAAACAAGGAAAATACAGTCGGGATATTGTTCGCATAATTCCAGAAAATCTTTTCTGATAAATGGTTCACCGCCTACTATAGGAAACATGTGAATACCCATTTCGTTTCTGGCTTCATCAAAAACTTTTTTCCATTGTTCAAAGGTCATATCTTCTTTTACTTCGTAATTATGAGCCCAACAACCGGCACAATTATAATTACAATGCTGTGTAATACTTGCCAGCAATACCGTAGGCGGATAAAAATCGTTTTTCTTAAAGAAAGATGCTCTTTTTCTCTGATTATCGCCATAATAACCATGAACAAAGAAGTTTAAAAGAAATTTATTTCTGCAATTAGGATCTAATTCATTAATGATTTTCTGCCACCATCCCAAATGCGCATGTTCTGTTTCAAAAAGCCATCTCATCCTTCTCGCATGTCTAACAGAGCCTTCTGAACCTGCAATTTTTTCAAATAATTTTGTTAATCCGATTAAATTATTTTTGCTGGAAGTTCCAATATAATTAAGAATTTGCCCGATAACAAATTCGCTTCCCATTTGTTTAATCTGATCAATATAGCCTCTTCCTTCTCTAGCTTTCCACATTAAATCCTGCGGTAAAACTCTCATATTATCTCTCCTTTTTAAATTTTTGTGTTTCCTGCGTTTTCTGTCATCCTGAGCTTTTCTTTGTCATCCTGAGCGAAGCGAAGGATCTGTCCCTCTTGGAATTTAAACTTATATTAAAAACTGGATAGATTCTTCGGGCTAAAGCCCTCAGAATGACATTTTATTTCATTGAAGGTAAATTAATATTAAATTAAAAATATAAGTACGTTACCAATTAAACACAAAAACACTACAAATACGCAGGAACTCCCCAAATTATTAACAAATGTAACGACCTAATTCCTCTATTTACAAGGATATTATCCATGTGGATATAAAAATGTTTTTTAATTCTTTATAGTTTTGTAAACTTTTTGTGTTTTCTTAAAATTTCCTTTATTCTACAGTTATAGCTTTAAATAGGGTAATTAAAGAATACGCGATGGATAAAAATTTACAACAATATAATATTGTAATAGTTGACGATGAGCCGATTGTCACGTCCAATCTCAGGACATTATTGCGATTGGAGAATTACCCATCACCAAACATATTTAATTCGCCGATAGAGGCACTTGAATACATCAGAAATAATAAGATTGACTTAGTTATTTCTGATTTTTTTATGCCGAATATGAACGGTATAGAGTTTCTTAAGGAAGTAAAACATTTATCTCCACGATCTACACTAATTTTGCTTACAGGATATGCGGATAAAGAAAATGCCATAAAAGCTATCAACGAAGTAGGACTGTACAGATACCTTGAAAAACCATGGGACAATGAAGATCTTTTGTTATGTATCAAAAATGGTCTTGAAAGAAGCGATTTTATAGCCCAGCAGGAGCTTGAACAACTAAGGGATGACTTTATAGCTACACTTACGCATGATTTAAGAACACCTCTTTTAGCTGCTATACAGACTTTAAAATTTTTTGTTGACGGAACTCTTGGAGAATTAACAGAAAAGCAGAGGACATTCCTTGAAACAATGATTCTGAGTAATCAAGATATGCTCGGGCTTGTAAATGCGCTTCTGGAAGTTTATAAATACGAGTCCGGACAGTTAGTTCTCTGCAAAGATAATTTCGTCTTTAAAGATTTGATTGACCAATGTTCTAGGGAAGTTGATTCTTTATTAGTCCATAAAAACCTTAAGCTTATAATCAACGGCTTTTCAAATGAGAAAATTTATGGTGATAAACAGGAAATAAAAAGAGTTATAGCCAATTTCTTAGGAAATGCAATAAAACATACTCATCAAAATGGCGAAATTAGAATATTGGCTGATTTTAATGATGAAGATTTAACAGTTTCCGTTGAAGATACGGGAATAGGAATACCACAAAATGATATTCCAAAATTATTTAAACGTTTTTCACAGGGAACAGGCACAAAACGTTCTACCAGTACTGGACTTGGGTTGTATCTAAGCCGTCAAATTGTTGAAGCTCACGGCGGAAAAGTTTGGCTGGAAAGCGAAGTTAACGTTGGAAGCAAATTCAAATTCAGCATCCCCCGGGAAAAAAGCCTCATATCTTAATAAACAATTCACGTATATAAATACAGAAAAAAAGGAAATAACAAATGTCGATTAAAATTTTGCTTGTAGAAGATCACACTATGACAAGAATGGGACTTCAGCTTGTACTTGAGAAAGTTGACGATATAAAAGTTGTAGGCGAAGCTGATGATGGCGAAAAAGCAGTAGAAATGGCAAAAGAATTAAATCCTGACGTAATTTTAATGGACATCGGACTTCCAGGCATAGACGGCATCGAAGCAACCCAAAGAATAAAAGACTTAAAACTGGCTGCAAATATACTTGTATTCACATCAAGAGATAATGAACAGGATATATTTGCTGCACTCAGTGCAGGTGCAACAGGCTATATAATGAAAGGGGCAAGCCCTGACCAGATTGTTGCATCAATAAGAGCGGTGAATGAAGGTACAGCTTGGCTTGATCCTGCAATTGCAAAAGTTGTTTTGAGAAACATAACCCAAAATTCACACCAAAATAACAATTATTCAACTAAAAATCCCAGTAAAGCTGCTCTTGCCGCAGGTTTGACAGAAAGAGAAATGGAAGTTTTAGGTCTGATAGTAGAAGGGCTTTCAAATGCCCTAATAGCAGAAAGATTATTTATAACCCGTGCAACGGCAAAAGCGCATGTACACAGCATTTTACAAAAATTATGCGTTGATGACAGGACCCAAGCAGCTGTTACAGCTATGAAAGAAGGTCTTGTATAAATATTCATAAATAAAAAAAGAACAGACCTTTAAAAGGTCTGTTCTTTTTTTATTCTGTTTCTCTTACTTTAACTTCATTTACATTAATTTCTTTTGAATCTTTGTTTTTGTTTTTATCTATATACTTTGATTTTATTGTTTTTATAGTCGGTGGAACTGCTTTTATTGCCGGGGGAATTGAACTTTTACCTGTTTCTGCTGACTTGGTCTGAGCATAACCAAAATCAGTTACAGGCAAAGTTAAATCCTGTTCAAACCAGACATTTTTGAAAAACTTTTTAAATTTCCCCTCTGATTTAGACGGTACAATAACCTTGCCCTCTGTTCTTTCTTTTTGAAGATTTATCATTCGAATAATTTCTTGAGAATGTCCATGATCAATAAGATATTTTTCAGAAGTAGGTTCCGCTGGATCTAAAGCCTTTGAGGGTAAGCTATAAACAACTACTCCCATTAATAAAACTAAAAATAATAATCTAAATGCTTTTAAACGCATACATTTTTCTCCATTAAAAACTTTATTTTTATTATAAACGTTTTTAAGATTTTAGAGAACGAGTTTTTTCGGAAAAATCTAAGCTTTTTATACTATTATTTTTATTCACCTTCAAGATACTCTTTGCAAACGCTGCCTGTTTTTATTCTTTTTATAAGAACTTTTTCCAATTCTTCAACAGTTAGAGCTTTAGCCTCAGGGTCATTAATATCGTCTGTTTCTTTTTTTATATCCGAGTTAATTCTATCCGCTATTTTTTCGGACTCATCACCATGCTGAGCAATTGCCATTGCACTAACTTCATTCAAAACATCATAAATAAAAGAAGCTTTTGATGTTTCACCCTCAAAACTTGATAAATTACCTGCTCTTTTAAATTCTTCGGCTGCTTCTGTATATTTACCTTTTTGTCTTAAAAGAATAGCAATATTATAATAAGCCTCATAACTGCGCGGATCAATAAGCATTGCTCTGCAATACCCTTCAACTGCATCTGAATACATATCTAAAAGGTGATATGTTAAAGCAAGATTGTATTGAGCATTATAATTATCAGGACTAATATCAAGGGATTGTTTATAACAATCAATAGCTTTCATAAGTAATTCCCTCGAAACAAGAGAATCTGAAGTATAAAGCAAAGATTTATCTCTATATGCCAACCCCATATTATAATAGGCAATTCCTTTTGCTTTTTTAATTAGCTCTGCATTGTCATAAATAAAAGGAATTCTAATAAAAGGAATCTGCACCTGTACAGCTTTTGTATATTCATTTATTGCGCTATCGATGTCTGATCTTTCTTCTGCAAGAATTATACCGAGGTTTATCCTTGCATTAATATAATTAGGATCATATAAAAGTGCGTTCTGATAACAGTCAATAGCGCTGTCAAAATCTTCATAAGCTACATATATGTTTCCAAGATTATATCTGCCTCTAACATGCCCGGGATAAATCTCCAGAGCTCGCTTATAATAATTTATTGATTCCTGATATTCATGTTTTTGAGAAAACCTATCCCCCATATACACATAACAAAAAGCTCCTACTCGCTTGAAATTAAGAAATATAATACTCGAAAACATAAAAAGAACAACAATCAGCCCTACAAAAAATGAAACTCCGAACAGCTTTTCAAATGCTCTTTTTAATTTTCTTAAAAACAATTCCATTTTATATTTTTTATCCAACTCTGCTTAAATTAAGAATATTATAACAGTACCAAAGGAAATCTTTATCTTTTGAAAATAAATCTAGGTTATACGGACAATAACAAATAGCCCAACA
>MFRJ01000113.1:0-949 GCA_001784535.1 Candidatus Melainabacteria bacterium GWA2_34_9 | reverse complement strand
TTTTTTTGCGGATTGCGAGCTGAGGCTATAGGGGCGGCTTTGCCGACCCGTAACGCCGTTACATGCGAGCAACCAAGCAAACGGAAATATTACAAAATATTAAGTTTTTTTTGTTTTTTGAATATTAAGGCATATTTTTGTTTTTATATGCATGAGGGTCTTAAATAAAAAACAATAATATCTATTTTATGTGGAGGAGTCAAACAAGTTTTAAAAACCAAAAACATTTCAACAGCTTAATTCTGATGAATTAAAACTTATTTATTGATCAAGTTTTAAAAAACAGAATATTTAATTGAATTTTTGAGTTGACAATTTTTTAAGATAAATCGAGGAGGAGTCTTTATTATGATTAGTTATCCAAATTTACAAATGTACACACAAGGGTATCAGAACAACTATAACCAGTACCAGAATAACTACAATCAACCTATGCAACAAAATTACAATAACTATTCAACAAGCATTTTTCCACAACAAAATTATCAAAATAATACAAATATTAACAACACAAATATTTTTAACAATGTTGGCGGATATCAAATGATCCAACAACCAATGGTTATGCAACAGCCGATGATGATTCAACAACAACCGATGATGATCCAACAGCAACAGCAAATAATGCCTCAACAACAAAGTGATTCATCAGGCTTTATGCAGCAATTGATTATGATGCTTTTATCAACACTTATGCAACCTGCTGCACCGGAAGAAGAAATTGTAGAAGAAGAAATTATTGACGAAAGCGTTGGCGTTTGGGGCGATCCGCACTTTGATGCAGTAGGCGTAGACGGCAAAACAAAAATCAAATTCGACCAAAAAGGAAAAGTTGGCGATACATATAACGTATTCCAGGGCGATGGCTACGAAATAGATGCCAGATATGATAACTGGAACGGCGGATATGCAATAATGGGCGAAGCAAAAGTTAAAGCCGGCGCAGACA
>MFRJ01000112.1:7756-14774 GCA_001784535.1 Candidatus Melainabacteria bacterium GWA2_34_9 | reverse complement strand
TTCCGAACATTGTTAAAAATCTTCTGTAACTGTCGTAAGCGAATCTTTCGTTATTTGTAAGTTTGATAACACCAACAATAGTTTCATCATTAAGACCTAAGTTTAAGATGGTTTCCATCATGCCGGGCATACTTAATCTTGCGCCTGATCTTACGGAAACTAATAAAGGATTGCTAGCATCACCGAATTTTTTTTCTGCTTGTTTTTCAACAACAGCAAGAGCTGTTTTTACATCATCCATTAAACCTGCAGGCATTTCATTTCCGTTGTTAATGTATTCCATACAAGTTTCTGTAGTAATGGTAAGTCCCGGAGGAACAGGAAGACCTGCGTTTGTCATTTCTGCAAGGTTTGCGCCTTTTCCGCCAAGAAGGTTTTTCATTGTTGTGTTGCCTTCTTTAAATAAGTAAACTCTTTTCGTTGTCATAAAATTCACCTTTCTGTAATTTTTTTTGACTGTATTAACAATAAATATATGAAAAAATATATTTTTATTAGTTAGTTTTCGTTATAACACAAAGTATTTTCAGTAACAATAAAGTTTTAATGAATGAGTTCAAAGCCTGCAAAGAAAATTCATCATTTTCGTTTCGGCTTTTACACTCCCGCTTCACGATGCCTAAATTTTAATAACTCCTGTATTTTTTCTTCCGGCAATACCGACCTTTTGCCTAGTAATCCTGAAAACAAATAAACCCTTGAATAAAATTCAAGGGTTTCAAGCTTATAAAAAGTTTCTTTTAAATCATGTCCGCATACGGTAGCACCATGATTTGCCATTAATACGGCATCATTTCCCTCAAAGAATTTTGCAACTGATTTTGCAAGTTCCAAAGTGGATGGAGTTTCATATTTAACGACAGGAATGCTTTTTCCGAACATAACAACAGGTTCTGCAAGAATCGCAGGGAAATTTGTTTCCCCGGAAACAGCCAATGCTGTACAATAAGGCGGATGCGCATGAATAATTGAATTTATTTCAGGTCTGGCTTTATAAATTTCCACATGCATCATACTTTCCGAAGATGGTTTTACATTAGTACAACTGTCATCCTGAACTTGATTCAGGATCTGATTTCCCTCTTCATCAAGAATAATAATTTTTTCTTCGCTCATCTCTCCAAGACAAGAGCATGTAGCTGTTATAAATATTTGACCATTTTGACGAAAACTTATATTTCCGGATATTCCGCGAGCGAAGCCATCTTTATAGAGCCTCTCTCCGATTTCAAGAATATTATTTTTTATATCTTTTGTATCAAACAAGACTAAAATTCTCTGCTGTTTGTTGTTACTATTCGCCTGTTTTTATAGCATATTTATCCCATAAACATATTTAACTTTCAAGCTTTTATCGCTTCAAGATTCGCGTGCAATAAAAAAGCCTGTTTTGAATAAACAGGCTTTAAACTACACACACTATATATTTCTACCTACTATATTAAATAAAAATTTATATAACTTTATTAATTTAATATAATTCGGTGCTATTAAATTTTAAGCAGCTTTTTTCTCTGCTGTTTCTGTTTTTTCTGTATCCTCAGTTTTCGCTGCAACAAAAGGATTATCTAATTTATCTCCTTCTGTTTTAATTTCTTCTTTTACTTTTGTTGCTTTTGCTTGTTGTTCTGCTGTTAAAGGTGCCGCAGGTGCTTTAGCTTCAGCAGGCTGCGCTGCATTAGTTTCTACCGGTGCTGTTTCGTCTTGCTCTGTAGCTTCAGCTTTTCCTTTTGTTGCAGGTACATTATCTGTATTTGCAACTGCTTTTTGTGCAACGGCTTTAATATTATTTTGAACTGTTTTAACAACTGCTGCGACCGGTTTATTTTCAGTTGTACTAATTTTCGAAAGAGCTTCATTCGCTTGTGAAGCAGAATTGCTTATAGTTGCTGCGCCAAAGTTGACAGCTTCACCCATATTTTTATTAATAGAACTTATTGCGGAATCAGATATGCCGGGAATACTTGCAATTTCCTGAGAAGCAACGCCCGCCCATGCAGTTATAGATTGCAACGCTGCAATTTCTGCACTAACTTCAGAACATGATTGTACAGCTTCATTGTTTTTTCCTTTTTTCAAAACAATTTGACTGCTTACATCATTACACTTTTCAGCTTGTTTTCTTATTGCTTCTTTTACTTGTGAACTAAATATAGAAATACTTGAACCTGAAATATCAAAATTTTCTGCCTTATCAGGATTACGTTTTTTCATAGCATTTTGCATTGCAACATTTGTAGCTATGGCTTGCTTTTGTGATGCTAAATACAAACTAAGACCCATACTTAGTATTCCTCCGATTAATTAAATTACCCCGGTAGTCAACACTAATTTAATAATAAAAATTTCATTAAAAATTCTAAATTTTTACCAATTTTTTTACCCGGCTCCATAAATAAAATTTGCAATCAAAACATACTGTTTGCAACTAATCACAAACTTATTTAAGTTAACCTGATCATTAAATTTTGAAAACTTTTGTTAATCCTCCTCGAATGATTTTTTATCGACCCCATATAATCTACTCCAATTATATAAAAACAATCAAAGATGCGTTATTTCAATAAATAGATTATTCTTAA
Source organism: Candidatus Melainabacteria bacterium GWA2_34_9 (assembly GCA_001784535.1). Lineage (GTDB taxonomy): Bacteria > Cyanobacteriota > Vampirovibrionia > Gastranaerophilales > UBA9971 > UBA9971. The sequence goes on along the minus strand of MFRJ01000112.1, from coordinate 12,192 downwards.
CAATTAGTTACAAAAAAAATTAAGCCTTAACACAAAGAGATGCAGCTAAGCTGCATCTCTTTGTGTTAAGTATACTATTTGCTTTATCCGACTTCTTTTAAACCGTTAGTTGATATAATTTTCAAGCGTCTTTCGGGTTCTTCACCTATGCTTGTGCTTGTTAAATTGTACTGCTCAATGATTTCGTGCTGAAGTTTTCTTATATAAGACTTTCTTGGTTCAAGCTCTATAGAATCTGAGCCGTTTAATATTTTATAAACTGCGCCTTGAACTTCTTTTAATGCGTCTTCTGTTTCATCAAAACAAGCCATTCCGTAAGAATCTCCCGGTTTTTCTTTCATTCCGAATGAGTCTTTAATAGCTTTTTGGATTTGAGGCATTGTATTTGATTTTACAAAGTGAATAGGCAAATGATAATCTTTTGCGACATTCAGTATTTTAGCTCCGCCTTTTGAAAAACTGTTATGCGCAATTACCACATCCGCTTCATCAATATTTCTTGTTATTTCAACTTCGATGTCAAGTCTTTCAATAACTTTATCAACCATTGAACGACTTACAGCATAGATAAAGATTTTTTTGGTTGCTGCTCCGACATTTTTTGTATATTTGTCTACATAAGCTTCAAAGCTGATTTTAGATTCTTTCTTTTCTACTTTTTCTTCCTGTTTAATTTCGATTGTTTCGCCTTTGTGGTCAATTTTTCTGATTTCCGGAGATACAGGCCATTCTCTAAGAATACAGTCAACTGCTTCAGCAGCGTTCGAATACACTGCAAGCGTATCTCTGTCCCTAATTTCAATTATTATATCAAAAGTTGGCTGTTTTTCTCTTTCAAGAACTGTTTTTTGGCAGGCTCTTCTTCTTGCTTCATCGTCACCGAGAGTTACGCTGTTTACTCCACCGACTAAGTCCGATAAAGTTGGGTTTTTAATAAGATTTTCGAGAAGATTACCGTGAGCTGTAGCTATAAGCATTACGCCTCTTTCAGCGATTGTTCTTGCAGCTTGTGCTTCCTGCTCTGTTCCGATTTCGTCAACAACAATGACTTCAGGTGTATGATTTTCAACAGCTTCAATCATAACGTCTTTTTGACGTTCCGGCGATAAAACCTGCATACGTCTTGCTTTACCGATTGCTTTATGAGGAACATCGCCATCTCCGGCAATTTCATTAGAAGTATCAACAACAATTACACGTTTGTTTATATCATCAGCTAAAAGCCTTGCGATCTCTCTAAGTTTTGTGGTTTTTCCTACACCAGGTCTTCCGAGGAACAAAATACTTTTTTCTTGAAGAACTAAATCCTTTATACAATTAATAGTCCCGGTCACAACTCTTCCGACTCTACACGTAAGACCTACAACTTTGCCTTTTCTGTTACGCATAGCACTAATTCGATGGAGTGTTCCGGGAATACCAGATCTGTTATCAGATGTAAAATCGTCTATTTTTGAAATTACGTATTCAATATCCTGCTGTGTTACAAATTCTTGCCCTAAATATTCGATAGTCTTATCTAAATGCCTTAATTCGCCTCTTCTTCCAATATCCAAAACCACTTCTACGATGTCATCCAGTTTTGATTTTTTCATTTCGCCAATAATTTTCGGTGGCAATACAGCTGAGAGTTTCTCTAAATCACTATAAAAATCAGAATTTGAAAAGTTATTTTCTTCTAAATCCACGGAATTCTCCTCTCTGCAAAAACTACATCCATTAAATTTTGCCTCAGATAGGTTCTCATTGTGATTTATTCCGTACTCCTTTTTTATATCTACATTATACATTATTTTTCGCCATTTTGCATTAATTAACTACTAAGCTTGTAGTAATGTTAACAATTCGTTGCAATTGCGCACTGAAATTATCCTCAAGCTCATCTAAATAAGATAGAATTATTTTCCTTGCAAAAGTTCCGTATGCGATCCCTGAAATTTTCAAACCGAGCTGATTAACCAATTTTTTAGTAAATTGATTTGTTCCGCCTGAAAGCTGAATATAAGCATCCAATTTGTTTTCCAACAATACTGCTGCTGCCGAAACAGCCTGCAAAGAAGAACAATGCTTATCAGTAGCGCCCATAGGTATTCCATCAATCTGTATTATTACTTTTTGGCTGACAAGGTTTATCAGAGAACTGACATAATTCTGCAATTCAGCGGGGTTAAACCGTTTTGACTCCACGCAAAATGACAAAAGTTCTATATTTTTTAGCAACGATACGTTTAATTCCAGAAAATTTTTCACCTCCTCTATGGAATTATTTCCTGTATGTATTTCAACAGCTTTAATTTCCTCAAAATCAATATCCGAGGAATTATTAAAATTCGTAAATTCTATTGCATTTTGTAAACATGCATTTTCGCATCTTCCGCAACCGAAACAATTATTTTTATTAAGTTGTATTCTGTTGTCATCCTGAGATCTTCTGTCATCCTGAGTGAAGCGAAGGATCTGTCCCTCTTGAGATGGAAGCTTATAATTATCATTGGACAGATTCTTCGGGCTAAAGCCCTCAGAATGACAGCCTGAATATAACGCCTTTGACGGGCATGAATCTATGCATTCAAAACAATTTGTACATTTCTCATAATTAATTTCAGCTTTTCTAAAATGTAAATCATCTCCTGCATTAATGCTAACCATTATTACAGGTTCTTTATAAAACGAAAAAGCTTCCGGATTTTTTTCATACAGTTCGGAAGCTTTTTTAATTCCTGTTTTTGCAGATTGAATTATTGATTGAGAAGGGGCAACATCTATAACATGAACCCCGCTCAACGCATAAACCAGAGCAAGCCTCTCGACATGTCCCTCGTTTGTGTTTGCCGCTCCGCAAATAATCTTTGTAAAAACACCCTCTTCTAAAGCAAAAATAGCTCTGGCGACACTTTCGGTATGTCCTGCCGGAACTATTATTTTTGTTTCATTTAGAGTATTCAATCGGATTTTAATCTCCTAATACAATAACTCTTTTTCTAATTATATTAAAACATTTATTCATGGATTTGTTAACTATATATTTGGATGATTTTTTGAAATAAGTTTATTCTGTTCTCATGAAAAACTTTTTGAAAAGAGAAACCAGAAAAACAACGCCGCCTAAAATAATAAAACTGCCTATTATTTGAGTTAATTCAGTTAATTTATAACCTAAAACAAGAGAAACATATATAAAAATAAATGATACTCCGCTGGTAATTTTGTTTAAACCTGATTCAACACCTTTTTGACTGGAAAATAATTGGGCTGCTCCGCCGATTGAACCCATTCCATCACCTTTTGGGGAGTGAATCAGCACTAATAATATTAATAATAAACCTGATAATGTTTGTAAAATTTGGAAAAAAGCTATCATTTATCCCTCCGCGAAATTTTAATTTCATTTATAAAAATTATATTATCATAAAAAATTTTGTATTTTAGAATTTAATTCTTCTGCATCACCTTTTATAAATAAAATTTTATTTTTTGAAGTTTCTCCGCTAACTATAGTGATAGAAGTTTTGGGAACCCCAAGAAGTTTCGCCAAAAATTTTATGCATTTTTCGTTTGCTTTTCCTTCAACAGGTGGCACATCGAGTTTTATCTTCAAACTATTATCAATTACACCAGAAATTTCGCATTTTGAAGAATTAGGCACAACTTTTACGCTTAATTTAACACCATTTTCCAGTTTTGTGAGTTTAAAATCATTAATATTTGATTTGTTCATGTTGTGTATAATCCTTATGAAGAGTACAATGTTGTTGATATATTAATTGCTAAATTAAACGAATTGCTAAATATAAAAAATGCATAAACAACTTTTTGACCAGTTAGGTAATATTTTAAAACAACAGCACAGAGCTGAAAAGGATATTGAAAAAATCCATTCAGCGTTCGATTTTGCTGCGAGTTTACACGAAGGACAATATAGAGCAAGTGAAGAGCCTTATATTCTCCATCCCCTCGAAGTTGCTTGCATCTTGGCAGATTTGCAGGCGGATACGGATACTATTTGCGCTGCTTTATTGCATGATACATTGGAAGACACAGAAACAAGCCCTGAAGCAATAAAATCACGCTTTGGCGCAGATGTATTAACTCTCGTAAACGGAGTTACCAAACTTAGCAAATTCAGCTTCAGCTCTAAAGAAGAACGTCAAGCAGAAAATTTCAGAAAAATGTTCCTTGCAATGGCTGATGATATAAGGATAATTTTTCTTAAACTCGCTGATAGGCTTCACAATATGCGAACTTTAAACTACATGAAGCCCGAAAAACAAAAAGAAATTGCAAAAGAAACCATAGAAATTTTTGTTCCTCTGGCTAACAGATTGGGAATGGGCTTGGTAAAAACAGAGCTGGAGGATCTTTCTTTAAGATACAGCAACCCTGAAAAATATTTTGAAATTGCACAGCTGGTTGCTCAAGCAAAAGCTGAACGAGAC
>MFRJ01000112.1:380-7747 GCA_001784535.1 Candidatus Melainabacteria bacterium GWA2_34_9 | reverse complement strand
CAAACAATTATAGAAAAAATTGACAGCAACCTTAAATCAATGCACATAAATGCGTCAATAACCGGCAGAGCAAAAAGTTATTACAGTATTTTCTCAAAAATGCACCGCAAACAAATGTCCTATCAGGATTTATATGACATAACTGCTGTAAGAGTTATTGTTGACGACGAAAAAGAATGTTATGAAGTTCTTGGTCTTATTCACTCTGCTTTTAAACCAATTCCTGGAAGATTTAAAGACTACATAGCAATGCCAAAAAATAATTTGTACAGATCATTGCACACCTCTGTGATTGGTCCGAGAGGAAAACCTCTTGAAGTTCAGATAAGAACAAGAGAAATGCATGAAATAGCAGAACACGGTCTTGCTGCACACTGGAAATACAAAGAGTCCGGCAAATCTGCAAAAGCAAACTCAAAAGATGCTGAAAAACTTACGTGGCTGAGAAAACTTGTTGAGATTCAGCAAGATACAAAAGATGCAAAAGAATACGTTGACAGCGTAAAACTTGACCTTTTTTCCGATGAAGTTTTTGTATTTACACCGCAGGGCGATGTAATAGATTTGCCTGCAAACGCCGTTCCTCTAGACTTTGCTTACAGAATTCACACGGAAATCGGTCATAGATGCATAGGCGCAATGGTAAACGGAAGAATTGTAACACTTGATACAAAACTAAAAAATGGCGATATCGTTGAAATTCTAACAGGAAAACAACCAAAGCCCCGTCTTGACTGGATTAATATAGTGGCGACCAATCAGGCAAAAAGCAGGATTCGCGGATGGTTTAAGAAAAATCACAGGGATGAACATATTGCGCAGGGCAGAAGCAACCTTGAGCATGAAATGACTAAAGCTGCGGTTGAAGATCTTATCAGAGAAGGAAAACTGCTTGAAATTGCAAAACAAATGAATTATCAAGCTGAAGATGATCTTTTTGCTGCTATAGGCTACGGAGAAATTACACTTCAAAAAATAATGAATAAGCTTAAAGTAGACCAGATAGCACCTAAAATGAAAATCTCAACAAAGGCTTCAACGGCTAAATCATCAAAAGCTATTGAAGGACTTGAAGGAATGCTGCACCATTTCTCTAAATGTTGTTCGCCTGTCCCCGGTGAGCCAATAGTAGGTGTTGTAACAAGAAGCCGCGGAGTAAGCGTACACAGAGAAGACTGCAAATCCCTTCAAATTGTTGACGGAGAAAGAGTTATTCCTATAAGTTGGAATAAAACAGATTTCAATAAAACTTATATTACCAAGCTTTATATAGAAACAATAGACAGAATAGGCATATTTAAAGATGTTCTCGGCAAGATTGCAGACAGCAGAACCAATATTACCCAGGCAACAATCAAAAGAAAAAGCAAAGACTTTTCTACAATAGAAATCGGGCTTGAAATTACAAATATAGACCATCTTAACAAGCTTATCAGCAGTATAAATACCGTAAGCGATGTTGTCAGCGTGAAAAGACAGCAATCAGGCGTTTTACACAAAAACAGCAGTAATTAAATAAAATATAATTATTCTACTTAAAGAGAATAAAACTGCCCTCAAATACTGATAAAATGTAATAACCTAAGCAAAGAGGGGGAATATATTATGGCAGATAATTTTTGGGATAAAGTGAGAGAAAGAGCTTATTTTAAATATAGAGCCAGAAAATCCATGCACATTGCTGATGATGCGATGGAAGACTGGGATCAGGCTTTCAGAGAACAGGTCATCGAAGAAAGAATCAACGAAGAAGCTTATTTCCATTATTTAAACGGATATCCCGACCCTGATGCTAATTGGCGAGAAGCTTACATGGAAATAAACGCCCGGATAGGCTTTCTGGCTTTTCATCAGCACATAAATAATATGAATAAATCCCCAATGGAAAATTGGGTAGATGCTCAAAAAATTTATGTAAATAATTTCTAGTAAGTTTCAGCAAAAAGCTCGAAATAAGCTTTAGGGTGAGTGCAGACAGGACAAATTTCCGGTGCTTTTGTTGCAGAATGAACATATCCGCAGTTTTCGCACTTCCATTCAACCTTGGTTTCTCTTTCAAATACTTTATTATTTTCTACATTTGCCAAAAGTTTTTTATATCTTGCTTCATGGCGTGTTTCAACCAAAGAAACCCTCCTGAAAGCACTTGCAGCTTCAGGAAATCCTTCTTCATCCGCAACTTTTGCATAACCCGGATACAAAGTTTCCCATTCAAAATGCTCACCTTCTGCGGCGGCTCTTAAATTATCCATAGTGTTTCCAAACGCTGAAGGATACGTTTCAGTAATTTCGATAGGATGTCTTTCCTCTAAACATTTGAAATATATTTCGGCATGTTCTTTTTCATTTCCTGCAGTTTCAAGGAAAATATCGGCAATTTGATTATAGCCTTCTTTTTTGGCAACGCTTGCGTAAAACGTATAACGGTTTCTTGCCTGTGATTCACCGGCAAAAGCCGCCATTAAGTTATGCTCTGTGCGAGTTCCTTTCATTGACTTTTTTTCCATTGAATTTCTCCTTTTTGTTTATCCGTTAATTTTAAAACAGACAAATTAAGATATTTCTGCCCGATCGGGTAGAATATTTTTACTTGAAAGATATATAAAAGGCAATTTTTTTCTTGTTCAGTTTTTATATAAATGAATTTATTTAAACGAGAATAAAAAACAAAAAATATGATTAATTCAATCAATCCATATTTTCTTAATACTTATAATAATAGTGCTTTTCAGACAGAGTACAACATAAATATTCCTTTTGGTGTTAATAGACATACAGCTACACCTATTAAAAAAATTGCGAAACATTGCGCTTATTGCGGACAAGAAATGTTTAGCGATGAAGGAATAAAAAGTATAATCAAAAAAATGTCCTTAGCCAAAGGAGCAGATTTATTAGATGAATTAATTAAATTAAAAAATCGTTCTACTCCTAAATCAATAGATTTAGTTGAAAAAGCAATAAATTTAGCAAAAAATGAACCTACTAAAACAGGTCAAGAAATATCAAATGAAGTTGATTTTTTAAAGTCATCTGTATTTGAGTATTTTCGTGCAACTGCTGAACACATTATGCCTTTTTCAATAGGTGGCAAAAATTCACCAAAAAACTTTTTAGCTGTTTGTTGTGATTGTAACCAAAAAAGAGATAATAAGGATTTTAAAGAATTTATTTCTGGCATTCCCAATATAGTACAAAATTTTAAGCAATATTTCAAAGAACTAAGTGGTCATTATAAAATTAAAGGACATGATTATTCTGAATATATGTCTCAAAAAATCGAACAATTGACAGGCTTAAAGATTGATTACCGCTCATAAAAGCTACTTAAAGAACGACTCCAAGTCGTTAAGCTGTTCGGCTTCCTGTTTAAGTTCAATATAAATTTCAGCCAGATCATCTTCGTTTAAGCCAAGATGACTTAGAATTTCATCATCAAAAGAATTTATACTAAAAAATCCATAGTCGAGTATAAGATGAGACAAAAGATTCCCTAAATAAACCACAGTAGTGAGGCTATGCTGATTTTTTGATTCTAAAGGCGAATGGTGGTAAAGAATAACATCAGAAATCATTTCAGGCAAATTCCAGCTTTCTGCCACAAAATGACCGATATATTGGTGTGTAACATCACAGTGTTTTTGTTCCACAGCTAAAACATCATTACCAAAATGTGGAGCAGGAACCTCTACAAGAACTTTGGCATAATTATCATGGTCATACTGATCCAGAATAATCTTTCCTATATTATGAAGAATTGCCGCGCTAAAAATATGTTCATCAGGCTGAAAGAAAAGTTTCTGATAAATATTTCTTGAAGCAATTGCAGTAAGCAAAGAATGTTTCCAGAATTTTTTATAATCAAGACTTGTTGCTGTCCCTGATTTTGGTGCAAAAATCCTGAAAATGCTCGAGGAAAGCACAAGACTTTTTATTGTATTAAAGCCCATAATCGTAATCGCATGCTGAATAGAACTTATTTGCTTGGGAAATCCGTAATAAGCTGAATTTACCATTCTTAAAACTCTTGAGGTCAAACCTGAATCATGCGAAATAATCTTGCCAAGCTGCGCTGCGGATGATTTTGGATCTTGCACAAGCTCTGTAACTCTCGTAACCACTTCCGGCAAAGAAGGTAAATCTCTTAATTTTTCTTTTATGGTTTTGGATTTTTTTTCTGCTTTCTGCTGAAAACTTAAAGGAGGAGCTTCCGTAAGAGAGTAAACTTCTATTTCATGGCTTTTTAATTCCTGAATAATCCAGCTTCTTATGTCTTCTTCAAGTGCCAGCCTATCAAAAGTGTATACCAAAACTCCCGAAAACTTCTTTTCCGGTGCGCTGTTCATTAATTCAACAAGAGATTGCCTCATAGCAGGCTGGCTATGATTAATTTCTGTGTATATTTTTACAAGTTCCAGCCTGTTTTGTTCACAAAAAGACTGTATTTTTTCCTGCTGAATTTTATTTTCAACATATTTATCAGTTTTTTCTGACTTGTAAGATATTACATAGCCCACTACGTTCATGTTTTGCACCAACTCTAATACGGAATAGGAATTATACTTGAATGCTTATTTACAAAATAATCCCAGTTTATAGTATAATTCCTGTGTATTAATCTATTCAACATTTATTTAATGTAGGAATAAAGGCTAATTATATGTCACTTACAGAAACAACAAAAGTAAAATTCGATCCCGGATTTTCACAATTTTCAACAGATTTTCCAAAAGAAGCTTATAGCTATCTTGATGAAATAAGCAGTTTAAAACAAAACCATCAGAAAAAATTTGCTTTTACGCACCTGGAAAGTCAGGTTGTGCCTATAATAAAGCAATGTGCTTCTTTTCAACTCGGCTGTATCCTCTGGGGAAGCTATCTTTTCTGGAAATACAAAAATGATACAAGAGAAATCGAAGGAAATACAGTTATTTCACTAAGCGAAGAAGAAAAAAGCACTCTTAATTACAGCGATGAAATTGATTTTATTCTGGGATTTATTGATAAATTTGAAAAATCAGCAAAATTTTACCTGAAAAGATCTTCCCGAATAGATCCTGCTTATATTAAATATTTTGAAAGTTATAAACAATTTGTAAAATTAAATGACGACTTCAAAAATTTAAAACTTACAAGCGAAATAAAACTTCCTGACGAAGTTGCCCATTTTGAAAATCATAGTGAACAAAAACTGAATGAATTAAAACAAAAAATTGACGAAATTATAAATTTAGGGAATTTAGAAAATATTTTACATATTAGTTTTTATAATTAAACGTGAAAAATTGATTAGTGAGAGGTTTAAAAAGCAATGGCCTTTAAAAATTGCAGCATATGTGACAGTCTTTTTGATAACAACCAAAGTAATTTATGCCCGGCATGTGAAGAAATTGAAGCTATGAATATAAAAAAAATTACTGACTATTTTCAATCTTTTGAAAATTTACAAACAAAATCATTTTCATTAAACGATATAAGTTCTGAAACAGGAATAGAACTTCAGGAGATGGAAAGACTTTATAAAACAAACAAGCTTAGAAGCTATACAAGTTTAATTAATATAAATTGCAAGCTTTGCGGAAGTAAATTTAAACCAACCATTTTTTCAGGAGTTTTTTGCAAAAAATGCACCAATAAAGTTGAAAATGTTGCAAGTGAACTTAAAGGCACCGACAATTTTACAGATAAATCATTAATCGAAAATTCACGTCCGATAACAGATAAAAATAAAGGTTTCCGCTATAGAAATGATTAATTATTAAATATGATAAATCTGTATTTTTATAATTAAAGGATACTATTATTAAAGGTTTAAGAAAAAAAATCGATATGTTATACAATATCTATAGAACTTCGACAATATAATAAAATCTGCTTGCTGAAAGGTTCGGGATTAATGGGATTTGAAAATTGTAGTAGGTGCGGCAAACTTTTTGACAGGACAAAAAGTAATTTATGCCCTGCCTGCTATGAAATTGAATCTAAAAATATAAAAAAAATTACCGATTATTTTCAAATTTTTGAAAAAATGAAGACAAAATCATTCTCGGTAAAAGATTTGAGTGCGGTAACAGGAGTAAAAATTGAGGAAATAGAAAGACTTTACAGGTCAAACAAACTTAAAGGGTATACAGGTTTTATTGATCTGGATTGCAAGCTTTGCGGAAATAATTTTAAACCAACCATGTTTTCAGGAGTTTTTTGCAAACCTTGCACTCAGAAAGTTGAAAAAGTTATTAAAGAACTTAAAGAGTCCGACAGAATTTTTGAAAAACAAATAGTTGAAGAAAAACCTAAAGAAGTTTTAAAAACTAAAGAAAAAGAAGAATCACCACACCAGAGCGGTATGCACGTAAAAGATGATTCAAAAAAAAGATTCGGATTTAAAAAGAATTAATAAATTGTAAATTTATGTAAATGTTGCTATGCAAAAAGGTCAATTTTTTTATTTACGGTACTTTATCTAATTGGATAGAAGTCAGAAAGATATCGGAGATAAAAATATGATGAATAGGGTAGATTTAAGTACGCAAGCGCTAAAAGGTGATTTGCCATCAATTAAAAATACTTCCAGATTATCTTCTCCTCTAAGTTTTGGAAACAATGAAGATCAAGAAAATAAAGATATATTAGAACTTACTAAAAATAATGCCGAAGAACCTGCAAGAAAATTCAGCGTTAATAAAGCACTGCAAAACTTTGGAGATGGATTTATTTATCCTATAAGACAAGCTTTTAACAGTGTAACAAATGCAGCTGTAACTCTTACATCAATAGTAGTTGTTAAAAATCTGCTTAAAAAAGTACCTGAACTTGGCAAACCTTTAGTAGCAGTGACTGCTGGGCTAGGTTTATATAATATAGGCAAAGGACTAATAAAAATAGTTCAAAATAAAAACAATCCTGAATCACAAGAAAAAAGCTTCTTTGATATCGGTAAAGGTGCTTCTATAACAGCACTTGCTGGCAAATGTTCCAACAATGCTCTTAATGCAGGAAAAGATGCTGCAACTATTGCTTCAACAGGCAAGCTTAACTGGGTTCAAGGAATAATTAATTGCGCAAAAGAAACTCCAGCTGCTATTATATCTAGTTACAAAACAATTTCAAATAATCCAAAAGAGCTAATAGGAGCTGTATTACCTGCACTTCCTAAAAACATTAAAGACGGGCTTGAAGCATTATCTCCCGGAGTTGCAACTGCGACTGATATTAATATAGATACAAGTGCAGTGGATCCAAATGTTCTAGGTGCAGAAAGCGTACTAACAGTTGTTCAAGATCAATTTAAAAAAAATGATTCTTTAGAAAACTAATAACAAATAAAAAATTTAATAACCCATGACTACCCGGCAAGTATAAACAAA
>MFRJ01000112.1:0-360 GCA_001784535.1 Candidatus Melainabacteria bacterium GWA2_34_9 | reverse complement strand
TACCGGCGATGGAAAAGGAAAAACCACTGCATCACTCGGATTAACAATGAGAGCCTTAGGCAGAGGGTGGAAGGTTCTTATTGTTATGTTCGCTAAAGGCGGAAATGGTTACGGCGAATTATTTTCCTTTAGGGAACTCAGCCCAAAACTTATGAACCAGTTAAAAATAATTCAGGCAGGATTAGACAGGATTGTTTATAAAAATACTATATCAGAAGAAGATAAAAACGCTGTAAATTACGGATGGAAAGCCGCAAAACAAGCTGCAATGTCAGGAGAATTTGACCTTATTGTACTTGATGAAGCCAATATTGCTATAGAACTAGGTTTAATAAGTCTTGAAGATATGAAGGATTTTCT
>MFRJ01000111.1:21338-28426 GCA_001784535.1 Candidatus Melainabacteria bacterium GWA2_34_9 | reverse complement strand
AATCTCTCACCTATTATTCAATAGCATTATTATTATTTGTTTTTTCAATGACAGGAACAATTTTAAGCACCAATTTAGGGTTATCATGGGTTTTTATTGAAGCAACAACCTTGGCAAGCGCATATCTTATTTATTTTAACAAAACAAAAAATTCTCTGGAAGCTGCATGGAAATATGTTTTCATTTGTTCAATAGGTATTTCGCTGGCATTTGTAGGAATAATACTGCTATCAATCGGAACAGGCAGCATAAATTCATTATTTTTTAACGATTTATATATAAATGCAGCCAAAATAGTTCCTTTCTGGCTTAAATTGTCTTTTGTGTTTGTACTTGTAGGTTTTGGGACAAAAATGGGATTAGCACCTGTTCATTCGTGGCTTCCTGATGCCCATTCAGAAGCGCCATCTCCTATTTCCGCTTTATTGTCTGCTACGCTATTAAATTCCGCTTTTTTAATTATTTTACGATTGTATAAATTAATGGAGTTGACTCATCTGGAACATTTTGCAAAGATTATGCTCTTTTCCATGGGGCTTTTATCCCTTTTTATAACTGCTGTCTTTGTATTTAACATAAATAACTACAAAAGAATGCTCGCCTATTCTTCTATAGAGAACATGGGGATAATTGCGTTAGGCATAGCTGTTGGAGGGGTAGGAATATACGCTGCAATGCTTCATTTGTTAGCGCATTCTCTTCTTAAATCTTCATTTTTCCTCACTGCGGGAAATATTTTAAAACAATTTAAAACCAAGAAAATAGACGAAATAAGCGGAATATTGAAACAGAATAAGCTGACAGGATGGCTGTGGGCTTCATGTTTTATAGGAATAGCCGGAATACCTCCATCCCCGTTATTTATAAGCGAATTTTTGCTCCTCAAAACAATGTTTGAAAAAGATATGATCATTCTTGCTGTAGTATTTTCTGTTTTATTAACGGTAATAATTTATGGAATCGGTAAGTCTGTTATTAAAATGAGTTTTGGCGATGTCCATAAGACAGAAAATGCAACAATAAAGCTTTCTTCAGGAATGTATATACCTCAAATAATCTTTATAACAGCTTCATTAATACTAGGAATTTATATGCCGTCTTTTGTTAATCAAATAATACACAACGCAGCCTTGGCTGTTTCAATTTTATAGAGGAAATTTAAACATGAAATGGATAATATCAAAAAATAATCAGGTTATAAGCTTAAATGAAATCCCTATACTCAATATAAACGGACTAAGAAATGAAATAATAAAACAATATAGAACCCAAAAAAGAGTTATAGGATTTTTTGGATGTGTAGAATATTCTAACATCAGGCTTTATGTAATACTTGCCGATGATAAAAAATCAGAACTTTTAATTTCTTCCGCTCGTTTTGCAGCAGGAGAAAAGTCATATCCTTCAATAACAAAAGATATTCCTGCTTTTCATCTGTTTGAAAGAGAATTTTATGAGGAATTCGGGATTGAACCGTTCGGACATCCCTGGTTAAAACCAGTCAGGCACAGCAAAAATAAGTTTGATAAAACTCAAAAAATTGAAAATTATCCATTTTTTAAAATGGAAGGAGAAGAAGTTCATGAAGTGGCAGTAGGACCTATTCATGCCGGAATAATCGAACCGGGGCATTTTAGGTTTATGTGTAATGGTGAAAAAGTTTACCATCTCGAAATCCAGCTTGGCTATCAACATCGAGGCGTAGAATTTTTATTTGAAAACAGTAACCGATTTATGCCGCATCTTGCGGAATCAATAACGGGAGATACGGTAATAGGGCATACTGTTGCATATTCAAACGCTATGGAAGCTTTAATTAACCTTAAAATTTCCGATAAATCAGAATTAATAAGAGTAATTGCTCTCGAACTAGAAAGAGTTGCCGTACATATTGGAGATTTGGGCGCAATTTCAAACGATATAGCTTATATTATGGGGAGTTCTGTTTTTGGAGCAACAAGAACTTTAATAATTAATACTCTTCTTTCAATATGCGGAAGCCGCTTTGGAAGGGGATTAATCAGAGTTGGAGGTGTGACTTGTGATATAGATAATAAACTGGCTGAAATAATTTCAACAACTCTGGATAAAGTATTAAAGGATGTTGAAAGAATGACAGACACAATGTTTTCTTCCGCAAGCGTAATTTCAAGACTCGAAAAAACAGGAACACTCAGCAAAGAAAAAGCTCAAGGAATCGGCTTAGTTGGAATATCCTCCAGAGCATCCGGTTTGTCATTGGACACGAGAATAGATCATCCCTGGGGATGGTATAAAAATATGTTTTTTGATAAAGAAATCATCGAAAGCGGAGATGTTTTTGCCAGAACCAGTATTAGATACAAGGAAATAAAACAGTCAATAATCATAATAAAAGAAATATTAAGCCAACTTCAAAATCATGACAACGATGTTTTATTGATAGAAACTAAAAATTCACTGCCTGTAAACGGTATGGTGATTTCTATAGTTGAAGGATGGCGCGGTGAAATAGTTCATGTTGCTTTGACAAACAACGAAAATGGGATTTTTAGATACAAAATCAAGGATGCTTCTTTTAATAACTGGTACGGGCTTGCGCTTTCTGTTAGAAATAACGGGATTTCAGATTTCCCTCTTTGCAACAAGAGCTTTAATCTTTCATACTGCGGAAATGATTTATAAAGGACAAAAACTATGTTTGACACATTAAAATCAAGAATATATCAAGGAAATCAGGCAATACCTGATATTGAAAAAGCTGTGATAGACGAAAAATTCAGGGGCTTGCCTTTGATTAGCACGCATAATTGTTCAAATTGCTCTAATTGTATATCTGTATGCCCGACAAATGCAATAAATCATGGTCTTTCCATCGACCTCGGCAAATGTATATTTTGCGGAGACTGTGAAAGAGAATGCCCGACAAATACAATAAAATTCACTGATTTTTATAAAATTTCTTCAACTTCGAGAGAAAATCTAATTGTCTATTCAAATACAACTCAAGAAGCTTATAAAGCTACGGCAATTAAGTCATCTGAGCAAATAAAAAAAATATTTGGAAGATCGTTAAAATTAAGGCAGGTTTCAGCAGGAGGATGCAACGGCTGCGAAATGGAACTGAACGCCTGCTCTAACGTAAATTTTGATATGGGAAGATTTGGGATTGATATTGTAGCTTCCCCAAGACACGCAGACGGAATAATTATAACGGGACCTATCACGGAAAATATGGCAACTGCTCTTGAAGATGCATATTTAAGCACTCCTGATCCTAAAGTAATAATACTTGTCGGAGCTTGTGCCATTAGCGGAGGAATTTTCAAAAACTCGGATGCGATTAAAAGAGATTTTCTGGAAAAATATAAAATTGACCTTTATATTCCGGGATGTCCTATTCACCCTTTAACCTTTATTAACGGGCTTTTAAGTTTTTTGAAATAATTATAAAATTATAAAAGGTTATGTAAAAATTTTTTTCTTATTCTTTTTAAAGTTTAGATTCAAAAAAGAATTGACATTTATGGACAATCGTCTATAATAATATTTATGCTTACAGAAAAACAAAAAACATTCTTTGAGAAATTAAAAGAAATATATGGCAAAGAACCGCTTCCCAGTTTTGAAAAAATTGCCCAAGAGTTTAATTTTAAACATAAAAACTCTATATGGCAGTATTTCAATAAATTAAAAGAAGCTGATCTTATCAGGGAAATTAATAATAAATTTTTTATCAACCCTGATATGTTCGGAGCTATTCTTTTTGATTCTCCTGTTAAAGCGGGGTTTCCTTCTCCTGCCGAAGATTCTATCGAGAGAAGAGTTTCTCTTGATGTAATGTTTAATATTGATGCACCTTCTACTTTTATGTTTAAGGTTTCCGGTGATTCAATGATAGATTTAGGAATCTATGAAGGAGATATGGTTATAGTAAAGAGATGTTCAGTTGCGTCAGATGGCGATGTAATTCTTGCCTGTGTTGACGGAGATTACACTCTCAAAACCTTTAGAAAAAAATCAGGGAAAGTTTTTCTTGAAGCAGCAAATAAAAAATATCCGCTTATTGTTCCTGAAAGAGAATTAACAATATTTGGCATAGTTACAGGCGTGGTTAGAGAAGTATAAAGTATTCCTTCCCAAAATCAAACAACAATCCTAAAGCAATAGAGCAGCCTCCCCTGCTCTTCTTTTTTTAAGCGAAGCAGGACGTAACGGAGAAAAATTTATGGCAGAAATAGCATTGGTTGACTGTGATTCTTTTTTTGTATCCTGTGAACAGCTTGTAAATCCTTCTTTATTGAATAAGCCTGTTTGCGTAACAAGTAACAATAACGGCTGTGTTGTCGCTCGTTCAAAAGAAGCTAAATCTTTAGGAATAAAAATGGGGATGCCTGTATTTATGGCAAAGAAAGAATTCCCGCAAGCGATTTATCTTTCCGGAAATATGTCTTTATATGGTGATGTATCTGACAGAGTGATGGCAACTCTCAAAGAATACAGCCCGCTTATTGAAATTTATTCTATAGATGAAGCTTTTGTTGATTTAACAGGGTTAAGAAAGCTATACAGAAAATCTTATATTGAAATAGCAAAAGAAATCAGAAGCGGAGTTAAAGAAAAAGTTGGTGTGCCTGTTTCTATCGGAGTAAGCTCTACAAAAGTTCTTGCAAAGCTGGCTTCAGAGAAAGCTAAAAAATCTGATGGGGTTTACAAGATAGGTTTTAGAGATATTACAGAAGAACTTAAAAAGACAGATATTTCTGAAATATGGGGAATAGGCAAAAATACAACAGCTCTTTTGAATAAATACGGCATAAGAACAGCTTGTCAATTTACACTTATTGAAGATACAAGAATGACCAAACTGCTGGGCAAAAGAGGAATTGAGCTAAAGAAAGAACTCTTGGGAGAAAGTATTTATAAGATTTCAGACAAATGCATTCCTCCAAAATCAATACAGAAAACAAGTTCTTTTGCCAAGTTTACTTCTGATGAAAGCTATATTATAAATTCACTTAATTATCACGCTCATAGAGCCTGCAGGAAATTGAGAAGCCTTAATCTAAAAACCAAAACAGTCGGGGTAATGCTGAGAACAAAAGATTTTAAAGTTTATTATCAGAAAGTCCAATTAATTCAGCCGACAGATTTTGAGTTTGATATTTACGAAAATATAAAACTCATCTTTACCGACACATTTATCCCTGATGTAATTTACAGAAGTTCGGGTATTATTTTTGAAAATTTGACCGAACAAACCCAACTTTCTCTTTTCTCATCCACTAAAGAAAATAAAAAAGGAGGGAATTTGGCGACTGCCTGGGATAAACTTGAAGATAAATACGGCAGAGGCATTATTTTTACCGGTATAAAGAACTGATTTTGTTTATAGTCTATCTATAATTATTAAACTGTAGGGCAACGTTATAATCTTCCTGTTTTTCTCTCAAAAGTTTTATAACTTCCTGAAGATCATCTCTGTTTTTGCCGGAAATTCTAACCTGATCACCCTGAATCGCAGCTTGTACTTTTATTTTTGAAGTTTTTATATCTGCAACAATTTTCTTTGAAAGTTCCGGACTGATTCCTTTTTTCAGGTTGATAACCTGTTTTACGTTTCCGCCGAGGGAATTTTCAACTTTTTGAGGATCAAGAATTCTAAGACTTAAATTTCTTTTTGCCATTTTTGACTGAAGAATATCTACAATGTTTCTTAATTTTAAATCATCTTTTGTCGTAATAATAACGGCTTTTCCGGCTTCAATTTCAACTGTGCTTCCAGAGTTTTTAAGATCAAATCTTGCCTGAATTTCTCTTTTTGTTTGGTCAACAGCATTAACCATTTCCGATTGATCAAACTCTGATACTACATCAAAACTTTCATCTTTTGCCATAACTTTATATCCTTTTTATTAATTAAATTAACTTTTAACCAAATTGATTCATGTTAATATAATTATCAAAAATAGTTAATCAATACAAGTAAATCAAGTTTTAAAAAAAAATAAAGAGATCTTTAATGTTTAATAATGAGCGTTACAATCGAAATATTCTTGTAAAAGAAATAGGAGAAGACGGACAAAAAACCCTTCTTAACTCTAAAGTTTTAATTGCAGGAGCAGGAGGACTTGGCTCTACTGTAATTGCAAACCTTGCTTCCGTTGGTATCGGCAACCTCGGCATTGTTGACAACGATAAACTGGAATTATCAAATCTTAACAGACAATATATCCATAAATTCGATAATATTGGAAAAAACAAGGTTAAATCAGCAAAAGAATGGATAAAAAGCTTTAATACTGATATCAATGTAGAAATTTATGAAATCAGACTTGATGAAAACAATTATAAAGATATTATAAACAGCTATGATCTTATTATAGATTGTTTTGATTCTTATAAATCCAAGTTCTTATTGAACAAAATAGCTGTTGAAAACAATAAAACCTTAATTCATGGAGGTGTTACGGAATTTTACGGGCAGGCTATGGTCATTATTCCCAATAAAACAGCTTGTCTTAACTGTTTAATTCCTGATATTAATTCCGATGCTTATGTAATAAAGGGCGTAATAAGCCCTGCCGTTTCGACCATTGCTTCAATTCAATCAATGGAAGCCGTTAAAATACTTCTGGCTATTGGCGAGCCCTTAACAAATCAACTCTTAACTTATGATGGATTAAAAATGGAGTTTAAAAAAATCAATATTCAAAAAAATCCTAATTGTCCTTTATGCAATCAGGCTTAATTTTTTGCCGACAAACTCTTTTGACTCATCATTGATATTGAACTTGTCGGGCAAACATGTTGACATAAGCCACAACCCACACATTTATCCAGGTTTATTGAATATATTTTGCTATTTTTTTTGTTAATTGCCTGATATCCGCCATCATTACAGGAAATATAACATTTGCCGCATTTGTTGCAGGTTTCATTATCAATATTTGCCTGATATTTAATATTTTTATCTAATTTGCTGTAACCATCAATTTTTTTAAGTCCTGTTCCAATTAAACTGTCTAAAGAAGTATGTGAATGTCTTTCAATATAGTTATCAAGACCTTTTATAAGCGGATTTATGACATTATAACCGTTTAACATAA
>MFRJ01000111.1:12516-21314 GCA_001784535.1 Candidatus Melainabacteria bacterium GWA2_34_9 | reverse complement strand
ATGCACCTAAAAGCATAAATTCTACAGCATCCTTCCAGTTTGAAATCCCACCTGTTGCCGATATATAACAATCATGGTCTGTTGCTATCTCAGCTACAGATTTTAAGGCAAAAGGTTTTATAATACTTCCTGAAAAACCTCCATAAGTAGATATACCGCCAACATTTAATTTTGGCTGCAAACTTTCAATGTCAATTCCGCCAAAACCTTTTAAAGTATTTATGGCTGTAATTCCATCTGCGCCACCCTGCAAACAGGAAAAAGCAAGAAAAGACATGTCTGTTAGATTAGGTGATAACTTAGCCCATACAGGAATTCTTGATACTTTTTTCACTTCTTCTGTTATTTGCGCGCACAAATCAGGAATTTCCGAAATAAAACTTCCCATTCCTCTTTCAGGAACCCCATTTGGACAGCTTAAATTTAATTCTATAACATCAGCTCCGCCATCTTGAAGAATTTCTGTTAATTCCTGCCACTCCTGAAAATTTTCTCCTTCTGCCATTATGCTTGCAATAATTACCCTGTCAGGAAATTCTTTTTTCAGCTCGTTTATTTCTTTTACCCATATTTCTACGGGTCTGTTGCTTATTAATTCAATGTTATTCAAGCCAATTAATGAAGAATTATTTTTATAGCCATAAACTCGCTGACTGACATCGGTCATTGTTTCAGGACATAAACATATTGTTTTCAGGACTGCTCCGCCCCATCCGGCTTTAAAACCCCTTTTTATCATTTCTCCTGTCCTTGTAACAGGAGATGAAGCTAATAAAAACGGGTTAGGATAAGTTATTCCATGTTTTTCAATTTTTAGTTTATTCATAATTACTTTTTCTCTAATCCAGCGGATTTATTACCAAACCGCTTAAAAGTTTCGGATAAAAATAAGTTGATTTCTGAGGCATTTTATAGCCCTGCGAAGAGACTTCTTTGATAAGTTGGATACTTGGTGTTGCCATGATAAATACAACTTCTGCCTGTTTGTTCTCGACAGCTTCAAAAGCTTCAGCTTCTTTCTTAAGATATTTTACACCATTTTGCTTAAACTGGTCATCTTCCGAAAAACAAAGGAAATCGCTCAAAACAATTTTATGAAGAATACTTAAATCAAGCTTTCTAAGTACTTCGGGAACGTCTTTTTCTGCAAGAATCTTATCTACGGCTTCTTTTTCCCTTAATTTAAACAAAAGATATTTATTTTCATCTTTAAAGCATGCCCCGAATGCAATTTTTATTTGAGCTGTCTCTTCAATATCAGCAACAAATTTTTCTTTTACGTCTTCTCTGGTTACATCGTCGAAAAGATATTCCGTAGTATCAAAGTATTTTTTTAAATCATCAAGAAGTTTATGCTTGTCAATTTCTCTTTCTACAATTCTGTGGGTTGGATAAACCTTTAAATTTTCATCATCAAGGTTGGTATAATAAGCCATTACATAATTAAAATTGTCTTCTTCGCTCCAGCCAGAGTTTTCTTCTCTTCTGAAATTCCTGTAAGCTATTGAAGTTTCATATCTGTGATGCCCGTCAGCGATAAGAACCTTTTTATCAGACATAACAGCAGTCATTTTATTTATAACTTCCTTGTCTTCTATTGCGTATAGGATATTTTGAATTCCCTGATCGTCTGTAACGTCAATAATTGGCTTCGCAGGAAGCTTTACAGCTTTATCAATTTCTCCTTCTGAATCGGAATAAGCAAAGAAAACCTGACTAAAGTTTGCTTTACAGGTTTTCATGAGTTTTAATCTATCTTCTTTCGGACCGCCCATTGTAAATTCATGGGGCATAATATTGCCTTTTTCATATTCTTCTATTAAATTTCTGGCTATAAAACCTTTTCTGGAAATTTTTTCGCCTTTTGCGGTTGTATAATTTTGGACATAATAATAAATACAGGGCGCAGCGGATGGTGTTAAAGCCTTTTGTTCAAGAAAATTCTTAAAATCTTCAGCTGCACGTGTATAACGATTATTAGATTCGTTATCATCAGGATTAATTTTACCGAGAATCAATCTAACAATATTATATGGGGATTTATTGTATAAATTTTCTTGTTCTTCAGAAGAGATAACATCATACGGTGGTGCTATAACGTCTGATATATTAACTTTGTCGAGATTATAAACAATTCCCTCAAGCGGTGCAACCTTTACCATAATTCAACTCCTCTTATATAATTGCAATTTTTTCTCAATTTGGTTATAACATTAAAATGGTCTTAAATAAAATCAAAAAATCTTACATAAGGAGAAAATTTTGATAAAAAAAGCAATGATAATGGCTGCAGGAGCCGGAACAAGACTAAATCCACTAACGGCAAATATTCCTAAGCCAATGGTGCCAGTTGTAAATATACCGATTATTGAGCTGATTTTAAGACACCTCCAAAAATTTGGAATAAATGACGTAATAGCAAATACCCATTACTGTGCTGAAGCCATTCTTGACGCTTTTGGCGGAAAAAACCATCTCGGCGTTAATTTTAGCTATGTTCATGAAAAAGCTTTATCAGGAACAGCAGGCGGATTAAAAGTTTGCGAAAGTTTTTTTGAACAGGGAGAAACCTTTATTGCAATAAGCGGAGATGCTTTAACCAATGTAAACATTGAAGAATTATACAAAAAACATAAAGAATCAGGCGCTATTGCCTCTATGGCACTTAAAGAAGTTCCTATGGAAGAAGTCGATCAGTTTGGTGTAGTTGTTATAGACGAAACTTCCAATATCCTTGAATTTCAGGAAAAACCAAAGCAGGAAGAAGCCAAAAGTAATCTTGTAAATACAGGTATTTATATTTTTGAAACCGCTATTTTTAACTATATTCCTGAAAACACTTTCTATGACTTCGCCAAAAATGTTTTTCCAGCCATTATGAAAAACAAAGAAATTTTTTGCGGGTTTAAAATTAATGATTACTGGAATGATATCGGTACTTTAGATCAATATAAATCGTCATCTTTTGAAATATTAAACGGAATGGCTGATTTGCAAATGCCTTATGAAGAATCAAAACAGGGATGGCTTGCGGATTCTTCCAAAATAGCCGACAGTGTGTCAATTGAGAAAAAAATTGTTGTCGGAGAAAACTCTGTCATTGAAGATAATGTCGCTTTAAAAGGCAATAACGTTATCGGAAGTAACTGCATTATTAAGTCCGGCGCGCAAATTAAAGATTCAATACTCTGGGATAATATTGTTATAGAAGAAAATGTAATTCTGGACGGCTGTATAATAGCATCAAGCGTCAATATTAAACCTGATGTTCGGCTTGAGAAAGATTCGATAGTTCCTCATGGTTTGATAATTACCAAACCGGAAGATTTATACAAAGAAACGATTAGTGTTTAATTTTCTTACTCAACAGCTTCATTATCAATAGCCCCCAAACTCATGCTCCATGAGAATTTTGCATGTTTTTGTCCAGTGCTTAACGTAGCTATATTACAAAGCGTTAAGTTGAATTTAAAAAAGTTTTTTCATGCATGAAATCTGATTTTTAGCATGATGACAGGTTTAAAACCAAAACGGCAAGCATGATTAAGAAATAGGTCATCTCTGAATTTAAGCAATTGCTTGCTTTATCATGAACCGTTTTTTTTATTAATTGTTTTGATATAAATTAGTTTTTAGTATTATTATATTAAGTCGTTTTGGAGGTTAGGAAATTTAACTAAATGATGAACTTATTAAGCAACCATAAAAATATAAATCAAAGGCCTATTAAGAAAATTTTTAATATAGAAGCAGAAAAATTAGTACGCGAAGCTAGCGACAACTTTATTTATTTTAGAGATTATGAAACAACACTTGATCAATTAACCAGAGTGCTTGAAATTGAGCCTGATCACGTTAAAGCTTTAATCTTAAAGGGAAATATTTTCTTTTGCATAGATAGAGATAATGAAGCTTTGGAATGTTTTGAAAAAGCTTTGAACCTTGATCCGTTTTCCGCAGAAGCGCATGGCTCAAAAGCAAATACTCTCGACGTTTTAGGTAAAGTAAAAGAAGCTTTTGCATGCTGTGAAAAAGCTTTTAAAAACCTTACCGTTAAAGACAAAGATTTGCTTCCTTCTTTATATGATCAAAAAATAGCGCTGTTAATTAAATTAAAAAGATATGAAGATGCAAAACTCACATTAAAACAATGTTACAGATATTTAAAAACTGAAGATTCTTTTAAAATAGCTTCATGTTACAGAGATATCATTGATACTCTTTTAAGGGAACAAAAATACAGAAAAAAAATGGCAACAGAAAGATTTAAACTCATTCATAATGTTTAAATAATTATTTAAGCATTATGTGCCCTGTATAAAGTGCTGGTTTCAGCACTTTTTTATTGCTTTAAAAATAAAAAGCCCCCAAATTTTGGAGGCTTTTTGTAATTCGATGAAAATTCTTACGCTTCGCCGCGCTGCTGTTTGATTAAATCCTGTACTTTGTTAAAAAGCTCATCGCCTTTTCTTTGAATATTGTCCATTACATCATTTGCCTTTGTCTGAATCTCTTTAAGAGAATCTTCCGAGGTTTTGTAAGCTTCTTCAGTTTTGTCGAGAAGCAATTCTCTGGTTTCTTCACCGGAACGAGGTGCAAGAAGAAGTCCTAAGACTCCGCCCATAGCAGCTCCAACGACAAAACCGCCTAAAAATCTTCCGATACACATAATTTAATCTCCTTTAAAAACTATAAAACTTTAAGAAGGTTTTATTTTTTTGAACTCATCAATAAATAAAAACCTGAAAGAAGGTTTTTCCCAATGTTTTTTCCGATGTTTTTACCAACATCTCTGGCTCGGCTGCCTATAATAGTACTAGCCTCTAAAACAGCTTTAGCTCCTTTCTTGATTCCAACATTCATATTATTTAGCTGACTACTTAAATTTGAAGAAATCTGGTTAATATTAACCAGGGTGGTTTTAAGCTCTTTGATTACAGGTTCAAGCTCACCTTGTGTAGTCTGGACAAACTCATCACAAGATTTTGCCAGTCCTGACAGGTCAATAAGAAGTTTTATCAAAAATACACCTATTGTAATAATAAAAAATACAGAGGCATAAATTAATAACTGTAGTGGGTAGTGAATAGATTGTGTTAAACTTTCCAATTTTTATCTCCTAATATTTATATGCGGATTCTAATTCTTCTCTTCTTTTTGCAGCAGCCATTCTTCCTGCTTTTATTGCGTCAATAACTTTATTAAACTGGGATTCTATTGTATATTGAAGGCGTACAAACGCAGCTGAATTTATTTTATTTGTATAAACAATATTAGGCGCATTTTCTTTAACGATTTTTCTGGCAGCTATTCTCAATTCTTTTCTCATTTCTACGCCTGATTTTGGAGAAAATAAAATTGCTGCAGCAACTCCTGCAAGAACTCCTACGAGTGTTCCTATTCCAAAAGCTAGTGCATTTCCTGATTTTTCTGACATTTGCGTCCTCCGATTTTTAAAAATCTATAAACACGTATTTGTATAATTATCTTATAGGTTTGAGCAATAATAAGGGTTTTAATAATTTAGAAAAATTAAAAGCCTTTAAAATAATTGATAAAATAACAAATTTTCTTCCAAACTTAAATGATTTAAGCCTGAATAAAATTATTTCCGTGAATATTTGTCCGACCATAAACCCTAGTTTTTGAGAAGAAATAGGCTCGGTGCAGACATGCTCTGATAATTCCGCATTAAAGCTGCACAAATCTTGTCTTATATCTCTTAAGATCACAGGCACGCATAAATGTAACTCATTAACTTCCTGTTGAAGTGTATTTACAATTATATTTGCCCTAATAATAAGATAAATAATAGCAAAGAATGTTAATAGCTCTATTATTCCTAAAATAATGATATAGTTTGATGTCATAATTTCAGCTTATTGCCCTGATAAAAAATTTAGCTTTTGTTTATTTATTATAATATTATTTTCATATTTTAAATGTAACAAATTGTTACAAGGAGAAACAATTTACGTACATTATTTTATATATAATATATTTATGAAGAAAAAATTATCTTATTTTATATCAATACCCCTAACAAAAATGCTTATAAGATTTATTAAATTATCAGGAAGCGGAGCAGGGACTAATTTGCCAGGTAAAATAGCGAGGAAAATTTCACCTGATATACTTTCTTATCTTGTTAAACAAACGAAAAAAGAGATTCTGGTTGTAACGGGAACAAACGGAAAGACCACAACATCAGGATTTATAGCGGGAATTCTTAAGGCAGACGGCAGAAAAACTGTCCATAACAGAAGAGGGGCAAATATGCTTACCGGTATTACGACAGCTGTTGTAAGCGAAAGCAATATTTTTGCCGAATTAAACACTGATAATTGTCTTTTGGAAATTGATGAAGCATATCTTGTGAAAGCTGTTGATGAATTTACTCCTGATGTAATACTTGTTACCAATTTATTTAGAGATCAACTTGACAGATACGGTGAATTAAACACCACTGCTAAAAAAATTGATCAGGCTATAGATAAAACCTCAAAAATAAAGCCTCCTAAAATACTTCTTAATGCGGATGATCCTATAGTTTCTTCGCTTGGAGAAAACTTTCCGGAAAACCACACTTTTTACGGGTTTGAGGATATAAAATTTGTAAATCAGGATGAAAATATAAGCTCTCCGCAGGAAACCACCAACTGCAAATGCGGCGAAAGATATAATTACGATAAAGTTTTTTACGGGCATTTGGGGCATTTTTACTGTTCCTGCGGACATAAAAGACCAATTCCGCAAGTAAGAGCAACAACTGTAACCGATGTAAACAACTCAAAAATTATAATAAATTCGCAAAATCACGAAGAATTTACAGTTAATATAAACATGCCGGGTCTTTATAACGCATATAATGCACTTTCAGCAATTACCATGGCTCTTGAACTCGGGATAAATATTGAAAATATTAAAAAAGGACTTGAAAATTATTCTACTGTCTTTGGCAGGGCTGAAACACTTTATATGAATCACAAAAAAGTAATTACACAGCTTATTAAAAACCCGATAGGTGCAACAGAAGTCCTTAGAACAGTTAAAGACGACTTTAACGGAAGACTTTTAATTATAATAAATGATAACTATGCTGACGGAAGAGATGTATCATGGCTGTGGGATGCGAACTTCGAGCTTCTTTCGAATTACGATAAAACAGTAATAGTTAGCGGAATAAGGGCTTCTGATATGGCAGTAAGATTAAAATACGCCGGGATCAAGTCAGAAAATATAATTATAATTGAAGATATAAGAAAAGCACTGGAAAAATCACTTTCCACAGTAAAAGAGGAAGAAAAACTATATATTCTACCAACCTATACCGCTTTATTAGATCTTCAAAAAATCCAGAGAAATTTTTTATAAAAACATTAAGATTTATTAAATAAAAAACACCGACACTTTGCACGTCTCGGCGAATTGTTAAAAAATGTTAAGCCGGATATCTATAAAATATATAAAAAATAGCAATTTTTTCAATATCCGTGTTTTTATATATGTACAAGAAGAAAACAAAACAAACACAACACACTACCTAAATAAAAATCTTAAATCTCAATAAATTCTTACCACACACCACACCTACCTTACCTTTTCCCTTACACTACCTACAAAACACCACCTTTATTCATCACGAGGCGCTACTAGACAATTGGAGGATTTTGGACAGTTTAATAACTGTCTTTTTTTTTGCAATTTTTTTGTTTATAAAAGATTTTAAAATATGTCAGGCTTGTATGATAAATCCATAAAAATAAATATAATAAATGAAAATAAACTTTACAAGCATAAAAAATACCTGCTATGCTGTAATAAAAGCTATTTTTAATTGGAGAAAATCATGACCAGAGACAAAGTTAAAGAATTCAAATTAATTCAGCAGATAGTGGGCAAGAATTTTGGCGCTGTTAATATCTTATGTGCATGTGCCGATAAAGACCGTTTTGATATCGTAGAATACATCAGGGACTTGAATAAAAAGAATGCCAATGACACCATATCCCCTGATATGATTGTAAAATTATATACAGACAAATGTAATAGCGATATAGATCAGTTTATTAAACTTATTGACAAGCAATTCAAAGCAGCCAAACAAATGCGGAAATTTTTTGATTTTGAATAAATACTTATAAGGGGTTTATCCCTGATGAAGCATTGCCGCACCAATGATGCCTGAAAAATCTTTCAATTGTGTTTTCACAATCTTTGTTTTTTCTGCAGGAACCGCAAGAGCTTTAGCAAAAGTCTTTTTAACAGTGAGATCATAGAAGAAATCTATAGCTTCCATTAATCCACCACCGAGAATTATTAATTCAGGATTGTAAAAGTTTATTACAGAAGCAAGGCCGCTGCTTAAATATTCCGAAGCTTCTGTAATAGCATTTAATACTATTTCATCACCTGCATCAAGAGCATCAGCCAAATCACTTGAGCGAATCACTCCGCTGTCTTTAATAGATTCAGCGATAATCGACTTGTGTCCTTTTTTCATTGAGCCCAGAATTTTCTTTTCAATGGCAGATCTTGATGCATAAGCTTCCAGACAGCCATGTCCTCCGCATCCGCAAAGCCTTCCTCCTGAATCAACGATAATATGTCCAATTTCTCCAGCTGTTCCTGTCGCTCCTTTTAAGTGTTTGCCATCATACACAATACCAGAGCCAATGCCTGTTCCGACAAAAACACATACAAAATTGTTATAGTCAACACCGCTGCCGAATTTCTTTTCGCCAAGAGTTGCAACTTCTACATCATTACCGACAAAAGTTGGTATATTAAAATGCTCT
>MFRJ01000111.1:5344-12340 GCA_001784535.1 Candidatus Melainabacteria bacterium GWA2_34_9 | reverse complement strand
GATCTATCCCTATTGAATAATTATTCATAAATATTTAACTCCTAAGATATTAAACAAGTTTATCATAAATAAGGCTATTCATAGCCTTTTGTTCCTGTAAACGGATTTATATTTCCTTTTGATGACCAGTTGTTAAGTTTGTTTTTATCAGGCAAAGAGCGATAATAACCTTTTACGACAGTGCCGTCTTTTTTTGTGTAGCTGTCTATATAGATATACGGGGTTCCATTTAAGTCGTAATAGATGGAAACCACTCCGCTTAAGGGCAAACTTTCAAGGAGTATCAATTTTCCCCGAAAGATTGAGAAAAATAAGATTAAACATATTATTAATAAGGTTGTTGATATATCTTTCATTGTCACAACAAGAATTTAAGTTAGAATTTGAAGGATTAGAGAAGTTATAAGAGGTGGCTACTGCCACCATAAATACCATAATAGGCGAACTAATTCAACTATGATAATATTTTATTAACAATATTTTTTACGGATTGGGGATAAATGGAAAAAAAAGACCATAAATCCAATAAAATTCATTATATTTTGCTGGGAATCGTTTTAATAATCGGAATAATTATCCGTATCTGGGGGCTCTGGGATAAAAGCCTATGGATTGATGAGATGTATTCTTATTTGTTTTCATCCCAAAAAACTTTTTTTGGCTCTTTTGTGTATATGTTTTCGGATTTATCTCCGCCTATATATTACTTAAGTCTGTATTTATGGCTAAAATTGTTCGGAAATTCAGAATTTATGATTAGATTCCCGAGTTTTCTTGCCGGAATTGCATCAATAATTGTTATTTATTTTTTAACTAAAAAAACGTTTAATAAACAAATTGCTCTTGGTGCGGCAATATTAACGGGATTATCACCCGTAATGCTTTATTATTCGCAGGAAGCAAGACCTTATAGCTTATTTGCTTTGTTTTCTATAGTTGCTGTTTTATTTTGGGTTCAAATAATCAATAAAATAAATAATAACGAAGAATTGGATACTAAAACCCTTTTAAAATATTCAAGTTTCTCATTATTAGCAATTTTTACTCATTACTGGGGATTGATTCCGGCATTTTTCCAGATTTTGTACCTGCTTATTTTTTCTTTGATTAAAAAAAGCAGAGTAAAACCTCTTTTTATTGCAGCCATAAACATATTTTATATTTCTGGTTTTTACTTGTTTTTCCAGTATTCGTTCTTAAAAAAGTATGCTGTTGTACTAAATCCGACATTTATGCGGGTAAATACTTTAAACCCTCTCGGGCAAATATTTAATCAGATTTTTTATGAAAATTATGTGTTCTTTTTGATCATAATTATTTTTCTTTTATTAAACTTTAAAAAGATTATAGCGTTTATAACTAACGAAATTACAGTAAGAAAACTTGCTTCACCGTTAATTTATCTCTCTTATATAATAATTTTGCCTATATGTATATACTTAATACTTGATAAAACCAGTGCTTTTCTGCATCCGAGGCATTTAATCTTTGTAATCCCTGTTGTATATGTTTTAATAAGCTATATAATTTTTTCTTTTGACTATCATCAAGAATTTCTTAAAACAAGTTTTCTTTTTGGATTATCGCTGACCTTTCTGGGAGTTTATTTATTTCTTCCTCAAAAAATTCAAAACAGGGTTTTTACATACTATAATAAGCCAAAACAAGAATGGAAAGAAGCAACACACTATATAATAAACAATGCGGATAAAAATTCAGTAATTATAATTGATAGAGTTGAGGATTTTTATAACTATTATTTTAACAAACTTGATAAAAATATAAATAAATTCAATATTGTTGTTGATAAACAAATTTTTTATCAAAAAGGATTTAACCAAAAAATCAGTAACTACAAGAAAAAATACAAAAAAGTTTATATTTTTTCAACGTCAATGCTTGGTGTCGAACAGATACAGGATTCTGTAAAAACAATAAAGCCTTCCTGCACTGATTTAAAACAAAAAAAATTCGTAAATATAAATCTTTATGAGTGCGATTAGCGAAGAGGGAGCGCTAAGCCGAAACGGCTGAGATGAACAGGCGTTGTAGGCTAGAGTTCATTCTAAATAAAGGAACAAGATGCAAAACGAACGTAAAAAAGTAATCATAATAGGAGCAGGACCTGCAGGGCTCACAGCTGCTTATGAGTTGCTGGAAAAAACTGATATAATTCCTGTTATTTATGAAGAAACCGACATAATAGGGGGAATTTCTCGAACAGTTGATTATAAAGGCAACAAAATCGACATAGGCGGGCATAGATTCTTTTCAAAATTTGATAGAATTATGAACTGGTGGGCAAATATTTTGCCTTTTCAAGCGGATTGCGAAAGAACTGATAAAGTAATGCTAACTCGAAACAGGGTTTCAAGGATATTTTTTCTGGGAAAATTCTTTGATTATCCTATTTCTTTGAATTTCAAAACCATGTTAAATCTTGGAATTTTCAGGATTTTTAAAATGGGGATAAGTTATTTAAAAGTAAAGGTCTTCCCTATAAAAAATGAAAAAAATCTTCAGGATTTCTTCGTCAACAGGTTTGGAAAAGAACTTTATGCTACCTTTTTTAAGGATTATACGGAAAAAGTCTGGGGAATTCCCTGTAACCAAATTAATGCGGATTGGGGAGCCCAGAGGGTAAAGGGGCTATCAGTTTCAAAGGCGGTTTTACATTTTTTAAAAAGTTTTATTAAAAAACCGACTTCTGTAAGTCAAAAAAATATAGAAACAAGCCTTATTTCTCAATTTTTGTACCCTAAATACGGTCCGGGACAATTATGGGAACAAGTTGCAGAAATTATAAAACAAAAAGGCGGAGAAATTCATCTTAATCACAAAGCAATAGGATTAAAAACAAAAAATAACTGTATTTCAGAGGTTGTTTTTGAAAATACTTCTTTCGGTGACAAAATATCGGCAAAAGCAGACCATTATATTTCAACAATGCCTGTAAAAGATCTGATTAATTCTCTGGAATATGATATCCCGCAAGAAGTTCAGGAAGTAGCAGGCGGCTTATTATACAGGGATTTTATTACTGTAGGCTTGTTGCTGGATAAATTAATAATAAAGAGCGAGTATAGTGAACTTATTCCTGATAACTGGATGTATATTCAGGAAAAAGATGTAAAATTAGGGAGGCTTCAGATATTTAACAACTGGAGTCCTTATATGGTAATGGATTCAGATAAAGTCTGGCTTGGTCTTGAATATTTTTGCAACGAAGGCGATGAACTCTGGAATATGGAAGAAGCTGAATTTATTGATTTTGCAATAGATGAACTTTCAAAAATAGGTATTATCGATAAAAAAGACGTTATCGATGCGACAAGAATCAGGTTTAAAAAGGCTTATCCTGCTTATTTTGGGACTTATGACCTTTTTGATACTGTAAAAGAATTTTTAAACAGGTTTGAAAATTTATACCTGATTGGAAGAAACGGAATGCACAGGTATAATAATATGGATCACTCAATGTTAACAGCTATGACTGCTGTTGAAAATATTATGAATGATGTAAAAACAAAGGATAATATCTGGAATATAAATACAGAAAAGCAGTATCATGAAAATAAACTTATTGCTGTCGAGAACTTAACAGGAGATGCTGACAAGCTAAATTATAACCCTGCTGAATACTGGGAAAAAACCGAAAACGCCTATGCTTATTATCCGACAGTAAAGCACAGAAAACGATTTGTATTAAACAGTTTGAGAGACTTTAAATTTAACGAAAACACTTTTGTTTTTGACTACGGTTGCGGTGAAGGTGGAGTGTTAAGCGGAATTAAAGAAAAATTCAATCTAAAAACTTCACAGTTAGGCGGTTTTGATGTTGCAGAAAATGTTATAAACAAGCTAAAAGAAAAATTCGACAGCCCGCATTTTTACCATAAAAAATTACCTGTTCTGGATAAAAAATGCAGCATTATTATATGCAGCGAAGTGATTGAGCATACGGAAAAATACTCTGACATAATAAAATGGATACATAACAACCTTGATGAAAGCGGAACTTTAATTTTGACAACCCAATCAGGGAAAATTCACGCATCAGATAGATATACAGGACATACACAGCATTTTAAAATAAAAGAACTTGAAGCATTGCTCAAAAATGAAGGTTTTAAAATCCATAAATCTTTCCTGTGGGGATTTCCTTTGTTTACTCTCCAAAAATACCTTACAAACATTAATTTTAAAGCTGTTCAAAAAAACTATCTTGAAGGCGAGCTGTCTTTCAGGAAAAAAATTGTGTTTGATGTTACATATTTCTTTTCTTTTATACACGATCTGGTAAAGCAAGGTCCTCAAATATATATAGTCGCTTCAAAAGATTAATGACTGCAAGTGCAATTACAAGTATTTGGTATTGTTTTTAAGGTTCCATTTATATAATCGTATACAAGTTGTTCAGGAGATTCTGTTGGTGCTCCTACAACAACTTTAAGACCTTGTTTTTTAAGTAATTCTTGTGCAGGAACACCGATTCCTCCAGCTATAACAACATTAGCTCCATTTTCTGAAACCCAAGGTGCCATATACTCATGACATTGTCCAGATGGATTTTTAGTTTCTTTTGAAATTATTGTATTTGTGTTTTGATCAATATCAATAAAAGTAAAAATCTTGCAACTGCCAAAATGCGCATATAATTTATCATTTTCTGTTGGAATAGCAAATTTCATGATTTTAAATCCTCTCTTGTTCTATATTTTCCATCCTCGTCTTGCGAAGCGTTTCCCTTGCCCAAATCCTTTTCTTTCTGGATGCAAACATATATTTGTAACTGTTTCTGTATTTATTGGAAGCTCTAAAGATATACATCTATTCAATCCTAATCCCCTTCTTTCCCACATAGGTCCTGTTCCGTCTTTTCTTGGCATAATTTAACTCCTTACATTTGAACTAAACATTGTTTTTATGGTACATTATTTACTAATATAATTATAATAACACTTGACAATTTGAATTGTCAAGTGTATTTCAAGTTTCAATTTAAAGAATTGCTGTTGTAAAAGCCAAAATAGGAATAAAAATGCAAGTTAACAAAAATTTACCTGTATATCCAATGGGTGTTGCCGCAAGTATTTTGAATGTTCATCCCAGAACTTTAAGAATTTATGAAGATGAAGGTTTAATTAAACCTTCGCGTCATGGTGGAAAAAGAATGTTTTCCCAAAATGATTTAGCCTGGATCCAATGCATTCGAAAACTTATACATGAAGAAAATCTTAGTATCCCTGGAATCAAAAAATTATTGGAATTTATACCTTGCTGGAAATTAAAAGAGTGTCCCCTTGAAGTAAGGAGCAATTGTACTGCATTAAAAGAACGTGAAAAAAAATGTTGGGAATTGGCACAAAACGCCTGTGAAAAGTCTTGTCAAAATTGCGAAGTGTTTTTAAAGCATTAAAAATCTTTATTTTGCCAGATATTTCCAGAAAAAAGCTTTTTTATCGCCGAGATATTGATAATTATTTCTGTATTTATACAGCTCCATCACGCTGTATTGCTTTGTCAAAACAGGAATGTTAGCAGAATAATGGGTTATGGACCTTTTTATTTCCAGAAAAGGTGTAAACGCTCCTATAATGAAAAATATTGCCAGAGCTGCTTTTTCTGATTTGCTTAAGCCTTTTTGCCATACTGCTCTTATAATATAGATAAAAAGGATGAATAAATAACAGGCAGAGCCTCTCATGACAAAATCATTTCCGCCACCCAACCTGATAAAAGGCATTAAGATCATGGAAATTAAAGCAGCATTCCATATCACATCATTTTTGAAATATTTATGAATTACTATGGCATATAAACCAAACTCAATCAGAACAAAAAGTAAGTAAATAACAATAAAATAAGAGCTTTGCATATAATCAGACATAGCATTAAAAGGATCTTTAAATGCTTTTGAAGTAAAATAAGCCATAAATACAAAAATTATAGTAGGAGCGGCTATAAAATTTTGGAAAGAAAACAGTTCTTTTAGCTTTTTTGTTTTATAAATTCCCGCAAAAATTATAGGGATTATCGCCAGAAAAATAAATGGAACTCCAAAAATGCACAAAGCCCACAAAAATAACAAATTTCTTGATGAATTGTGATTTTGAATATTATTTAAAATAAGCCCTGTCAACAGCCATCCCTGCATTGCATACTGCGGAACCCAGAAAAACGTTGTGGTCATTGAGCTGAACTGAAAAAATCCTGCCCACCATTCAATACAACCAACATGTTTGAAATAGGCAAGCCCTTCAGGATCAGGAAAGACTGAGAATTTTATGATTAAACCAAGAATATCCAGACCGCTGAAAAATATAAAAAGCAAAAGAATAAGCGGAGAAAAACTTCCTGAAAGTCTTTTTAGCCAGTAAACAGCCAGAATTAATCCTGAAAATCCCCATAAAAAAGAAAATAAATAGCCAATATTCCAGCCAAATAATTTCATAACCAGTCCTATCGGCAAATAATATCCCAGATAATAAACAAGAGAATAATCTTTATAAATTACAGGCCATTTATTCAGGAATAAATCGTGAAAAATTGCGTTATTTTTCTCCCAGTCAGGATTATTTTGGAATCCAAACCCGCCCATTCCTGATAATAAGCACCATACAAGCAAAATCAGTATAGTTATTAAAAAATATTTTAAATTTTTGTTCTGAAGATAAACTTCTTTATTATCAAGCTTTTTTATATACAAAATAGCTGAAATTGTTATTAAAATAGATAAAGTCAAGGCAACGGTAAGCTTTAACCAGCCAAATGCAAAGATAATATAGGGAATAATAATATATATAAGCGAAAAAATTTCAATATTTTTGTCAGAAAATAAATTTTTTAATTGCGCTTTCATTATTCATCCCAATCCGGCATGTTTTCTATAAATTCATCCCTATTAAGGAATGGATACATATCTTCAAGAGGTTTTGAAACAAATTTTCCGTCAGGAAGTTTTTCAGAAGAATGTTTTGGCTGAAAAATATAATC
>MFRJ01000111.1:707-5327 GCA_001784535.1 Candidatus Melainabacteria bacterium GWA2_34_9 | reverse complement strand
CGCATACCACAGGACCTTTTGTCGATAAAACTTTTTCAATATCATCTTTTAAATTGTCCTGATTAGAAATTCTTACAGCAGGTAAATCAAAAGCCTCTGCAACTTTGATAAAATCAGGAAAACTAACGCCGGAATTTTTATCTGAAGCAATCATATGTCCGTTGAAAAAGTTGTTTTGTGTTTGTTTTATTGAACTATAGCCATTGTTATTAAGAATAAACAGTTTTATAGGCAAGTTATGATGTTTAACAGTCTGTAATTCCTGAATATTCATCATTAAACTCCCGTCTCCTGCCAGACAAATCACATCTTTTTTATCGTTGGCAAAACAGGCTCCAATCGCAGCAGGTATATCATATCCCATTGAAGCGCATCCGGAATTACATATAAATCTTTGATTTTCCTTAACAACGGAAGTCTGAAAGGTGCATACGCTTGCTGTTCCGTTTCCTGTAACCGTAATGCTTTTTTCAGAAAGGCATTCTGTAAGTGTTTCAACAAAATAATACGGATTTACAGCATCTTTAACATCTTTGTATTCGGGAAGAACCACAGGGTACTTTGCTTTTCTCTTGATGCACCAGCTTATCCACTTGGAAAAATCGGGAAACCCCATTTTCTTTTCATCAAACAGCATAAAAAAATCTTTTAAATCAGCATTTATAGCAATATCAGGCTTGAAAGTAGGCTTGTTAAGCTCTGCTGAATCAATATCAACAGCTATTTTTTTTGCTTTTTTGCCAAAATTTTTCCAATCATAGCTAATTTGCCTGATATTGTTGCGTGTGCCGAGAAAAATTATTAAATCTGCATTCTGTACGGCAAAATTTCCCGCTCTTTGACCTATTGTGCCTATTCTTCCAATATATAACGGGTGATTGGAAGGGACTAAGTCAAAGCCGTTATGGGTTGTAACAACAGGAATTTTTATTTTTTCAAGAAAATCCAATAAAGATTCTCGAGTTTTAGAAATATTTATACCGCTGCCTGCAACTATTAAAGGTCTTTTTGCCTTTTTAATTTCTTTAATAACATTATCTATTTGAGAAGACAGCTGTTTATAATCAAAAAACACTTCATCTGTCAACGAATTGAAATTAACCAACGCCTCTTCATCTATAAAAGCTCCCTGAATATCCATGGGAACATCTATCCAGACAGGACCGGGTCGACCACTTATCGCTGTGTGAATTGCTTTATCGAGAATCTTTTTTATTTCTATAGGATTCTTGATTTGCTCTGCAAATTTTGTTATGGGTTTAACGATGCTTATAATATCAGCTTCTTGGTCGCCTATTTGTCTTAAACGCATTTCGGGATAGGAAGTTGTGAGGGTTTCTGTTTTTGCCTGCCCTGAAATATATAAAACAGGCATGCTGTCAGTCCATTGACCAAAAACTCCGTTTAATGTGTTTATACCTCCAGGACCTGTTGTAACACATACAACGGAAAGCTCACCTTTGACTCTGGAATAACCTTCTGCTGCCATTGCGGAAGCCTGTTCATGATGATTGCAAATATATTCTATTTTTTCCGACCTGCCGAAAGAATCGTTAAGATGCATAGCTCCGCCGCCGGAAATCATAAAAACATGCTTTATTCCGTATTCTTCAAGTCTTTTTACTATATAATCAGTTACTTTAATCAAAATTAATTCTCTCTTTTTCAAAAACCAGCGGCCTTTTTAGCTGTCTTGTGTGAATAAAACCTATATATTCCCCTATTACTCCGATAAAAAACAGTTGAACAGATGAAAAGAAGAAGAGGCTTATTATTATTGGAGCTGTTCCCATCGGAAAACTGTACCAGAATAATATTTTGGCAATGAAATAACAGAATGCAACAAGCAAAGAAAGTATTGAAAGAGTAAAACCAGCTAAGGTAGCTATTCTCAATGGTACTTTTGAATAACTTGTAATCCCAAGAATTGCCATGTCGTACAGCGTATAAAAATTGTTTTTTGTTAGCCCTTTTTTTCTTGCAGGCTTGTTAAAAGGAATAAGAGCCGGTTCAAACCCAATATCACCTATAAGCCCCCTTATATAAGGACAGGGATCATCAATGCTTTTCATTATATCTACAATTTGCCTGTCATAAAGCCCAAATCCTGTCAGATTTTTTACCTGTTTAACATTCGAATCCGACATTGTTTCCATTAATTTATAAAAAACTTTTCTGGCAAAAGACATTAATAAAGTATCTTTGGTGTTATTTTTAACTGCAAGCACCATTTTAAAACCTTCTTCCCATTTTTTAAGAAATTCAGGTATTAATTCCGGCGGATCCTGCAAATCACAGCATATTCCTATAACAGCATCGCCTTTTGCCTGCATAAAGGCATGCATGGGAGAGCGTACCTGTCCAAAATCTCTTGTATTAAGAATAACTTTAATGTTTTTATCTTCTTTGGTGATTTGTCTTAAAATTTCTATTGTTTTATCAGTTGAAGCATTGTCTATAAAGATATGTTCGTAATTATAATCAGGCAAATTCTCAAAAATACTTTTTATTCGGGTATAAATTTCCCTGACATTATCTTCTTCATTCAAACATGGCGTTACGATACTTATTAACTTCATAATCTTCGAGTTTTCTTCCTTTTTTTAAACTACAGCATATAAAACCGTCTCAAAAATCGCATTTGTGTAATGCCTGAGATAAAATTTATAGTCAGGATTGATTTGTTTTATGTATTCCGGGATTTCCCATATATCAACATTCTTGTGATAGAGAGAAATTGCAAGCTGAACACCCTGCACAAGCTGTTTCTTCGCGCCTTTTAAAGCTTCCAGTTCTACTCCTTCAATGTCCATTTTGATATAATCAGCTTTTTTATCGAGAACTTCATCAATGGAAGTAACTTCTATTTGGGTATTTCCATCCTGATCTATTGTGCTTCCAAGACTTCCTGACGAATTAAACCTGAAAACCGCTGATTTTGAATACAATCCCTTTTTTATAAACTCAATGTTTTTATATTTTTTTAAATTTTCCTGAGCTTTTAAAAATGAATCTTCATCAGGCTCAAAAAACAGTATTTTTTTGTATTTATTGTTTACTTTATCGATAAATTTCAGCGTTGTATCGCCATCAAACCCCCCACCGTCAACAAAAATATCGTTTTCTCCGAATTTAAGAAAATTTTCTTTAAAATACTGTCCTATGCAGGCATCAGGAGCTATAATTCTGCTAAAAACAGAAAAATCAAAGGTTAATCTGAAATTAACAAGATTATCCAGAACTATTTTAGAATTTTCGTCTTCAAGAATATTGTAAAGATTAAGATATTTTTGTTTATTACTGGCTAAATCTTTTACAATCCCGTCAAAAGAGGGTTCGGCCTTATAAATATTGCTGTTAAAAACATAAAAAATAGGGCATGGAACAACTTTTTTGAATCCAAGTTTTTTTAATTGCTCACCAATTTCAAATAAATAATAAATAGAAGCAATAATTATAGTTATTTCATCTTTTTTATCAAGTAAATCTTTTATATTAAGGATTTTACAGCCACAAAATTCCTGATTTTGCTTGTTAGGATCATTGTCAATAAATCCTAAAACTTTTATTCCAACTTGAGAAAAGTATTCATAAAATCTTTTTCCCAGCTCTTTTGCCCCAAATATATAAACTTCCTGAAGATTATTTAAAATATCCTCATAAGGCTTGATTATAGAAGCTTTTATTTCTTGAGCTGTTCCTATTTCTTGTATTTTTTCAGAAAAATTTATAGTTTCCATTGATTTTGTGGTCATTATGCCCCCTAATTACAAACCACGATTGTAAATAAGCTTTTTGAGAGATTCGTTGCTTGCATAAGGACTGTCAATCATATCTATCATTACAGGTGCGTCCTTTTTGCAGGTTTTAAGCAGAATTTCTCCGCTCATTAACTCTCTACATGAAATTTGTCCTTTTTGAAGAGGTATCGCAAGATAAACATCTTTTTCGGTGACAATATGACCTTCCGGCAGGTCTTTTTTTGCATACACTCCTCTTACAAGGGTATCAAGATATTCTACTTCTTTTTTTGGCAGAAGCCTTCTTTGGGTTCCACTTCCTCCACAGATTTCCCTTGCTTTATAAAAGGATTTAATCCATTTATCTGCGTCTTCTGGTAGTGAGCAGTAATCTGATACAGGTTTTTCCCCATAATTTATATCTATGTGCCTTTCAAAAGTTCTTGCGCCTTTTGCATAAGCAATCATCATGGACGACTCGAGGGTTTCGTTATATTCATGAGTAGAAAATCCTATTGTAAGGTCAGGATATCTGTTTTTCAAAAAGTCTATCTGGTTTAATTCAAGCTCATAATGCTCCGACGGATATATTGAAACACAATGATTTAAAGCAATTTCGATATTTCTTTTAGTGAAAAAAGTTACAATATCGTCAATATCTTTTAATGAAGAGCCCCCTGTTGAAATAATTACAGGTTTTTTTGTTGATGCAATTTTTTCAATAAGTACCCAGTCATTTATATCGGAACTTGCTATTTTTAAAATCTGTATTCCAATATTTACACAAAGATCAACGGATTTTTCATCAAAAGGCGTTGCCATGGTTAAACAACTTCCTTTTTTAATTGCATTAACAAGAGTTTCATAGTCTTTGTCAGAC
>MFRJ01000111.1:410-607 GCA_001784535.1 Candidatus Melainabacteria bacterium GWA2_34_9 | reverse complement strand
CTGCTCTTATGTTGTTAAATCTTACTATTCTGGAAAAATCGGTAATTATCTTTAATCCGCGCTCTATATTTCCCCAATGGTTATTTGACATTTCAAAAACAAATAAATCTTCAAATATATTAATATTCATCTTGTTTATACTCTCACTTATCCAAAAGAAGACAATCTTTGTTAATTATCCTGTGATTTTGATTATA
>MFRJ01000111.1:0-401 GCA_001784535.1 Candidatus Melainabacteria bacterium GWA2_34_9 | reverse complement strand
TAACTCTTTTATCGCTTTATCAATTTCTGTAAATTTTAAATTTTTTATTTCATTTTTTAAAAGGGAATTATCTCCGCTGTATTCAAGCCCCAAACCTTCTTCTTTAACAATAATTGACAGATTTTTGTCGGATATTTCTCTTATTTTTTCAACCAGCTCATAAAGTTCTATTGACTCATCGGGCGTAACATTATACGCATTATATTTTGGCTTATTTTCAATGAAATGTTCGAGCACAGGCATTAAATCATTTATATAAACATAATCAAATTTGCGGTTTTGTTTTATGGTTATAGGTAGATCAAAAAGGGTTTTGCAGATTGCATTGGAAATAAATCTTATGGCATAGTCCTCGTATTTTCCAAAAAGTCCGAAAATCCTTAAATCAACAACTTTGTCAA
>MFRJ01000110.1:6561-36789 GCA_001784535.1 Candidatus Melainabacteria bacterium GWA2_34_9 | reverse complement strand
GCTATTAAATCCCCAACTCCAGACAATCCATATAAAGTGCTTGGATTTGCCCCGAGGGCAACACTAATTCGCACCATTTCAGAAAGACCCCTCGTTAAAAGAGCCCCTCTAGCATTATCTCCAAGTCCCATTGCTTCAATAAAGCCTGATGCAATAGCTATAACGTTCTTTAAACTTCCGCCAAGCTCAACACCAATCACATCATTATTACTGTAAAGCCTGAATTTATCAGAGACAGTAAATTTTTCCTGTACAAAATTAGCCGTTTCCATATCTGCACATGCAACTGAAGCAGCTGTCGGAAGCCCTTTAAGCACTTCTCTTGCAAGTGTAGGACCTGAAAGAACGACAACTTTATTTTCAGGCAATTCTTGTAAAATAACTTCGCTCATTCTGTATAATCCAGGCAACTCAAGCCCTTTGGAAGCATTTACAATTATCTGATCCTTTGTAATTCCTGATTCTTTAAGCTTTTGACATACAGGTCTTATTCCTGATGTAGCAACAACAAACAGTATAATTTTTGCGTCTTTTATTGCTTCTTCAAGATTAGAAGTTATTTGAACTTTATCATCAAGTTTTATTTCAAAAGGAAATCTTGTTGATTTTGTATTAAGAAGCTCTTCGGTAAGGTCTTCTTCTCTTGACCATAAACAAATTTCTTCAAAATTATCGTTTAAAAGATTTGTAAGGCATAAACCCCAACTACCTGCACCTAAAACTGCTAATTTCATTATTTATTCAAAACCTCCGAATTAATTTAATTATATGCTTTTTAATAATACCGCACAGATGTTAATTTCTAATTTTGTTTTCACTTCCAGAAATAAGCCTTTTTATGTTTTCTCTATGAAGATAAACAATATATAAAGCACCTAAAAGACAATAAAGTATGTAACTCAAAGGTTGTTTAAA
Organism: Candidatus Melainabacteria bacterium GWA2_34_9; assembly: GCA_001784535.1. Lineage (GTDB taxonomy): Bacteria > Cyanobacteriota > Vampirovibrionia > Gastranaerophilales > UBA9971 > UBA9971. The sequence goes on along the minus strand of MFRJ01000110.1, from coordinate 35,874 downwards.
CACAAACATCCATACAGGAGTGAGTAAAATAACCGCAATAGAACTTATGGAAACAATTTTTGTAAAATAAGTCAAAAACACCCAGCTTATAATTGTAATAAGCCCTACAACAGGATTTAAACCAAGAATTGTTCCAACGCCTGAAGCAACAGATTTTCCGCCTGTAAATTTAAGAAATATGGATTTACTATGCCCCATAATAACCGCAACAGCAACCAGTACAGGTAAAATATGAAAATCAGAAAGAATGATACCCATTTTTGAATCAATATATTTTGCAGCAAGAACAGGCAAAAGACCTTTTAAAGCATCGACAAACATAACAAAAATATAAGCTTTTATTCCGAGAACTCTTTTTACGTTTGTAGCTCCAGTACTTCCGCTTCCTACTTCTCTTATATCTATTCCTTTTAAGGCTTTAACAAGTATGTAACCTGTCGGAAACGAACCTATAAGATAAGCTAAAATTATTGTTGTTATGTAAAGTACGATCATAAAATTCCCCTATATTTCCTAGTGTTTAAAGTGTCTTAAACCCGTCATAATCATTGCAATATCATACCTATCGGCTTCTGCAATAATATCAGCATCTTTTATACTTCCACCGGGCTGAATTATAGCCCCAATTCTTGACTGCACAGCCGCATAAATATTATCTACAGCGGGCAAGAATCCGTCACTAGCCATTACTGCTTCAGTTGCTTCATCACATGCCTGCTTAAGAGCTATTTCTATAGAGGCAATTCTGCTTGTCTGCCCCATTCCTATTCCGAGTGTTCTAAGGTCTTTTGCAATAACTATTCCATTAGAACCAACATGTTTTACTACTTTCCAGGCAAAAATCATATCTTCTATCTGTTTTTCATTAGGTTTTTGAACAGTTGTAACTTTAAAATTATCTGCTGTCAACTCTGCTTTGTCGGCATCCTGAATTAAAGTGCCAAACGGCAAGTCTTTTAGCGTATATTTTTGTGTCATTCTATATTCCAAAAGATTAACAGGAATTTTCACAAGTCTTAAATTTTTCTTAGACTTGAGAATTTCCAGCGCTTCTTCAGTAAAATCAGGAGCAACTATAACTTCAAAAAATATCTGTACGGCATGCTCTGCTATTTCTTTAGTTACAGGTTCGTTTAATCCTATAATTCCACCAAATGCACTTATAGGATCACCGCAATGAGCTTTTAAGTAAGCGTCTGTGATTGTGTTACCGAGTGCTACACCGCAGGGATTATTGTGCTTAATAATACACGCAGCAGGAACATCTATAAATTCACTGACAATATCTAAAGCTGTGCTTAAATCCACTATATTGTTGTAAGAAAGCTCTTTTCCGTGCAAAACCTCGAATTTTATATTTGAAGTTTTCCCGTAAAGAGCGGCTTTTTGATGTGGATTTTCTCCGTATCTTAAGTCCTGAAGCTTCTCAAGATTTAAATTAAAGACTTCAGACATTTCTTCTTCCGGCTCATCCAATAATCTTTTTGCTAATTGCTCGGATATAACTGAATCATAAGATGCAGTATAACTAAAAGCTCTAACAGCCAATTCCCTTCTAAGCTCATAAGTTGTATTCCCGTCATTTTCATAAAGGTCTTCGATTACTTTTTCATACATATCATTGGAAAAAACAGGTGTTACACTAAAGAAATTTTTTGCAGCAGCTCTTAATAAAGTAACTCCGCCTATATCAATATACTCATAAAGCTCATCAATAGACATTTCTTCATCTTTTGAAACTTCTTCAAAAGGATAAAGGTTAACTACAACCATATCAATGGTGTCAATTTCATTTTCCTTAAGCTCTTTAACCTCATCTTCACGGGTTCTTGATGCAAGAATTCCTGCAAAAACTTTGGGATGAAGAGATTTTACTTTTCCGTGAAGAAGCTCCGTAAACCCTGTTATTTCAGAAATTTCTGTCACTTCAATTCCGTTTTCTTTCAGCTCTTTATAGGTTCCACCCGTTGAAACAATATTATAGCCAAACTTCTGCTGAAGTTTCCTTGCAAAATCCACGATTCCTTCTTTATCATAAACACTTATGAAAACTTTTTTATTTCCCATCTCTCAATCATCCTTTAATATAATTTAAGGACATTATATGGCAATAATAAAGCATATACAATAAAAATGCTGTGAATAAATCCACAGCATTTTTGTAATTTTTGTAATTTAAATAATTAACCGATTTTTACTTTTTTTGTAAAACTAAGAACACCATCGCCAATTTTTTCTGCCAATTTAGCAATCATTTCTTTAGGTGTTGTTCCATATACAAACACATCCTTACCGCCTAATTTTACATTAGGGAATGCTCGACTACTTTTTGGGTCTGTTGTTAAAAAAAGACAAAATTTTCTTCCGGGTGGATTAATTTCCATATCCGCCTTAAGCCTGGTTTGATGAGAAAGTCTTACACCGTCTTCTTTAGCTTGCGGAGATTTCAAATACGCTCTAAGCTGTTCCGGCGTTGAAGAAAATCCTAAATTTCTTTGTGTTAAATTTCTACTACTTACACTATTAATCATAATTTTTTCCTTTTAAATTCTTCTTTAATTAACCGGCACATCCACCGCTGTCTTTAAAAAATGAGCTGGTAGCCTCAACAAAATCTTTCTTCAATCGTCCTAAACAATATTCAGCCATTGATTCGTGAGTACGAGCCTTCCTGAATAGTCCTGCGCTCAACGGCTTAGTTTCTTCTTTTATAAATTTATCAGCAATTTCTTCTTTAATTTTATTGTTTAAGAAAATTTGTTTAATCTCACCACAAACATTACACCCAAAAGCCGGTTTATTGTTTTTCTGAGGATTAAGTCCTATTGTTTGCATTTGTTTCTCCTATAAATTTTTTAATTTAATTTAATAAACACATTTAAATAAATCTCCTGAATATAAAAAATTGACACCTCCTGCAACAAAAATTTACAAAAAACAATTTGTTGTTATAATTAAATTTGTATTTGATTGAAAGCAGATTTGGATGAAAGTTTTAGTCTTAGGTTCAGGCGGAAAAGAACACGCCATTATATGGAAACTGTCTCAGAGCAATCTTGTAGACAAAATTTTCTGCACTTTTAAAAATGCAGGTATAAAAAACCTTGCTGAATTCATTGAAATCCGCGAAGACGATACAAAAAACCTGATCGAATTCATAAAAACCAATGAAATCAACCTAACTATTGTCGAATCAGACACCGCCATAAACTCAGGAATAGCCGATTTATTAAGAATGGAAAACATTCCTGTATTTGGAGCAGGTATTGCTTTCTCAAAAATCGAAAAAAACAAAGGTTTTGCCAAGAAATTTTTCCACAAGTACAAAATCCCGACAGCTCCTTTTGGAACTTATGACAAGGAAGCGCAGGCTATTGAACACGCAAGAAAAGCCCAGTATCCGCTTGTTTTAAAATTTGACAGCAGATCGCCCGGCTCAGGAACAATAATCTGCGAATCTTTCAACGAAGCCAAAAACGCAATAACGTTTTGCATGAATAATTTATATAAACCCATAATTATAGAAGACTTCATTGTGGGCAAACATGTTACTTTTCACGTAATAACGGACGGTTATAATGCTCTTCCTCTTTCTTCTGCTTATGTATACAAAAAATCAGAAGAAGGAAACAGCGGATATTTAACGGAAGGAATGGGAGCTTATGCACCTGTTTCTTATCTGGATGAACAACTTGAAGAAAAAATTGCCCATAAAATTTTCTTTCCGTTGATTGACGGTTTAAATTCCGAAAAAATGAGTTGCTGCGGAGTTTTAAAAGCAAATATAATCATAGACGACAAAGATAATCCTTATTTAATTGGAGTAAATGTAAGTTTTGGCGACCCGGAAGCCCAAACAATACTTCCTCTCTTGAATGATGATTTATTTGCTGTTATGTACTCAGCTTCTATCGGTGCTTTATCCGATGATTACGAGTTTTTGAACATAAGCGAAGATCATTCTGTCTGCATAAACCTAACTTGTTCAGGATATCCCAACAAATTCAAAAAAGGTCAGCTTATCGAAGGGCTTGACGAAATTGACGATGACAGTGTTTTAATTTTCCATGCCGCAACCACAAAAAATATCTATGACGAAACTCTTACAAATGGCGGACGTGTTTTATCAGTAGTTGCAAAAGCCTCCACGCAGCACAGGGCTCGCGATTTAGCTTATGAAGCAATTGATTTAATCCATTTTGACAGCATGAAATACAGAAAAGACATCGCCAAACAAAGAGTTTTGGAAGAAGTTAAAGATATTAAGTAAAGATATAAACACAAAGGCGGTAAAAATTTTTACCGCCTTTGTGTTTACTGTTTTAAATAAATTTTATGACTTAGCTGCTTTTAAAATAGCTGCTTTTAATTTTTCAGAGCTTGCTTTAACTGTTTCACTTAAGGGTCTGAAACAAACACGTGTCGCAAAATCTTCTTTGCTTGGAATTATAGCACCCTTAATATCCTGAAGCTTTGCTGCTAATATTTCCAATGCCCCTTTCCCTGCTGCCTGTAAAGGCTGCGAAAACCCATGCCCATTATTTAAATTCAAGACATCGCCTTTCTGTGCCAAAGAATATACTGTTGCGCGTACAGGTTCTTCTTGAGTAGGAATCATCTTTATCTCTTTTTTAAGACTGACTCCCATTTCTTTAGCCTCAGCTGAATTTAAAAAGCTTCTAAGCTGTCTAGTATTAAGACCAAAGCCCAAATTTCTTTGTTGTGAAATTCCGTTCATTTCTTGCTACCCATCTCTTTCTGTTAAATAAATAATACAGTACTTACATAAAACTCATCAATAAAAAAAATTGACACCTGACTCAATAAAACTTTACAAAATTCAAACATGTATTCATGTTTGGTTCATAATATTTATGTAATAAATTTTATTCCTACGGGTAAAATTGAAAACATGAACGATTCTATTAAGGCAATAATACTTGCGGCTGGCAAAGGAACAAGGATGAAATCCTCGCTTCCCAAAGTGTTGCACAAAATTTCAGGTAAAGCTTTGGTTGAAAGAGTTATAGATTCAGTTTTAGAAATTGATAATTTAAATGAAATTTTTGTTATTACAGGACATCAATCAGAATCAGTTACAGAATTTTTAAAGAATAAATACAAAAATGAATCCATAAAAACCGTTCTTCAAGAGCCTCAGCTCGGCACAGGGCATGCTGTATTTCAGTCTTATGACTATCTCAAGAATTTTAAAGGAACGGTTATTATTCTTTGCGGAGATACTCCTCTTTTAAATTCTCAAACACTGCAAAGTTTTATTGAATTCCACAAAAAATCAGATGCTGCACTTACAGTAATGTCTGCTTTGTTCGATGATCCGACAAATTACGGCAGGATAGTAAGAGACGAAAATGAAAACATAAAGAAAATCGTTGAACAAAAAGACGCAAACAGTGAAGAAAAACAAATAAAAGAAATTAATGCAGGTGTATATTGTATCGAATGGGAAAAAATATCACCTGCATTTTTTGAACTTACTACAAATAATGAGCAGGGAGAATATTATCTTACTGATATTATTGACTGGTCTGTTAAAAAAGGTTTAAAAACCTGTGGATTTATTCTTGAAAACAACAAAGAGATTTTCGGAATCAATTCAAGAAGACATTTAGCTGAAGCGGCAAGATTTTTAAACACCATGACCATAGAAAAACTTATGGAGAACGGTGTAACTTTCATTTCGCCTGAAAATACTTTTGTTTCGCCGGAAACAAAAATCGGACAGGACAGTATAATTTATCCGGGATGTGTTATTGAAGGCGCAAATATCTTCGGCGAAAATTGTGTCATAGGTCCGAATACTTTTATTGAAGGGGATGTTAAAACAGGAAATAACGTAAAAATAATCCAGTCAAAAGTATCAAATGCCTATATTGGAGAAAACTCAGCTATAGGACCTTTTGCGCATTTACGGGACAGAGTAGAAATAAATTCAGACGTAAGAATAGGCAACTTTGTCGAAGTCAAAAAATCTACTATAGACTCATCAACAAATGTTTCTCATTTAAGCTATGTCGGTGATTCTTCTGTCGGAAAAAATGTAAATATCGGAGCAGGAACTATTACCGCAAATTATGATCCGCTTTCAAAAAAGAAAAGTAGAACTATAATTGAAGATAACGTAAAAATAGGTTCAAATTCGGTATTAGTTGCACCTGTTACCGTTAAAAACAGTGCTAATATAGCAGCAGGATCTGTAATTACAAAAGAAGTTCCCGAATATTCACTTGCAATAGCTCGTGAAAAACAAAAAAACATGGAAAATTGGGTAGAAAAAAGAATTAATCAAATTCAGTCAGAAAGCAAAATTGAAATAAACTCGGCTTAAATTTTTTCGGATTTATTAAGTTGAAATCACAGTTTTGTGTAGAAACTAAAAACCGGAGGATTACAAAAATGGCAGTGGAAGTAAGTGAAATGGGACAAAGAAACAAAATAAAAGTTATTCAAGACATTAAAATTTTTACAGGAAGAGCAAACCCTGAAATAGCAGAAGATATCGCAAAACACCTCGGTGAAGACCTTGGCACTCTGCAAATTAAAAACTTCAGCGACGGCGAAATTTATGTAAGAATTAATGAAAGCATAAGAGGAGATGATGTTTTCGTTGTCCAATCATTATGCGACCCTGTTAACCAAAATATTATGGAATTATTGATTATGCTTGACGCTTTTAAACGGGCGAGCGCAAAATCAATAACAGCTGTTATCCCTTATTATGCTTACGGAAGACAGGATAGAAAAACTTCCGGCAGAGAAGCTATTACAGCCAAGCTTGTTGCTGATTTATTAGCGACAGCAGGTGCAACAAGAGTTTTAGCCGTTGATCTTCACACAGGTCAGCTTCAGGGATTCTTTAACATTCTTGTTGACCACGTCAGCGTAACTCCTGTTTTAATTGATTATATTAAACAAAAGGGATTCTCAACTGATGAAATGGTTGCTGTAAGTCCTGACGGCGGCGGCGTTGCAAGAACAAGAAAATTCGCGGAAAAACTTAACTGTTCTCTTGCTATCGTTGATAAAAGGCGTATTTCTCACAATGTAGCAGAAGTTGAACACTTAATCGGTGATGTGAAAAACAAAGTTGCTATTATAGTTGATGATATGATTGATACAGCGGGAACAATAACAGAAGCAGCAAAACTATTATTGAGAGAAGGCGCTAGAGAAGTTTATGTATGCGCAGCTCATGCTGTTTTTAGCGGTCCTGCAATGGAAAGACTTGAAGAAAGCCCTATAAAAGAAGTAATAGTAGCAAATACAATTCCTTTAAAAGAAGGATTTTTCTCAAAAGTAACCCAGCTAAGTATTGCACCGCTTCTTGCAGAATCAATAAAAAGAATTCAAAGCAACGAATCAGTCAGTGAAATTCTGGAAAATTTCAACGGCTAAAAAACATTTATACAAAAAAAAGGGGATGCTGTGCATCCCCTTTTTTTAATTTATTTAAACTGCGTCTTCTATGAATAATCTTTCGTCTTCAAGAAACTTTTTCAGGTCAAATACGCACATTACTTTGTTATTTAACATAATTTCCGCAGCGGTAAAATTATTTTTTTCATACTTGGTCTGAATATTATGACTGAATTTTTCATTCGGAATATTTTCAATCCCGAAAATATCATCAACAAGTATACCGATTTGTATATTTTCTGTTCTTATAACAATAATCTTTGTTTTTTCAGTTATATCAGTCTTGGGAATATTCAAAAACTTCTTAATATCAATTATAGTGATAAAATCCCCACGTAAATTTATAATTCCTATAATAAAATCAGGTACGCAAGGTACTTTTGTAAGGTTAACATTCTTTAATTTTGTTATTTCCCTTACAAATTTCAGGTTTAAACAAAAAATTTCTTCATTTAAAGAAAATGAAATAAAATAATCTTCCTGATAATTTAAACTGTTTGATTCATCTCTTAATTCTTTTTGAAGCTTTAAAGCCCTTTTTGCAAATTTTTCCACAGAAACTTTATCTATAGGGAAAAACCCTGCAGCATCATGACTTGTTTCTTTTACCTCTGCCTCGCTTATTTCAATTGCTTCAACACTTTTAACTATTTTATCAAAGTCAAGAAACGCTATAAGACCGGAATCATCTTTATATACACCGTTTACTATATGTTCTTTTGATGCATAAGGAAGCGGTTCAAGCAGTTTTTTTTCAAACTGCATTACATCTTTTACAGAATCAATAATTATTCCGACTTTTTTATCATTCACATTTAAAATCAATATCTGGCATTCTGCAGAATAAACTTTTCGCTGAAAACCAAGTATCATTGAAAGGTCTATTACGCTAACAATATTTCCTCTAAGATTTAAAAGCCCTACAATATACTCGGGAGCTTTTTCCAGAAGTGTTAAAGCCGGAAGTTGAACTATTTCAATTATTTTTTCTGCGGGAATTGCATAAACTTTTTCCGAAAGATTAAAAGTAATATATAATTCGGAAGTTTTATTTGTTGAAAAATCGTTTACTGTAAGAAAATTCTGTTCCATTAAATTATACAAATCCTTTTTTGATTTTTATAATGACTTAAATTTGATAAATTGTTGTTTGATTTCTACCGTTTCTTTTAGATTCATAAAGCGCTTTATCAGCTCTTAAAATTAAATCCTCATAAGTATTCACATCAGGCTCTACTCCTGCAAGCCCACAACTTGCAGTTACCTGAACAGGCTTATCTCCAAAAATAAAAGGATGATCCTGTATTTTAGTTCTTATTCTTTCAATAGGAATCATTGTTTGATCAATAGGCGTTTCAGGAAGAATAAGGACAATCTCTTCTCCTCCATACCTTGCAACATAATCCGTTTTTCTTAATGACGTTCTTATGATTTTTGAAATTTCAGCTATAACCTTATCCCCAAATTGATGCCCATAAGTGTCATTGACATTCTTGAAATAATCAATGTCAAAAAGGGCAAGACTAAGAGGATTTTTATATCTTTTACTTCTTGCAAATTCTCTGTCAAGAGTCTGCTGAAAATATCTTCTGTTATAAAGACCTGTCAGTCCGTCAGTTATTGCAAGATATTTTGTTTCTGAATATAACCATTTAATTCTCATTAATACTTTTAATTCCTGAACAATTATTTCAAGAACTCTGGAAGAATCAAACCTGGCACCTTTTTTATGGTATAAAACGATACCTCCTATAATTTTATTTGCATAACTTATAGGAATAACTACTTTAGACCTTAAAATATCAGGATTTTCTATTAATTCTTCTTTTCCATAGCCATTTTCGATTATTTCATAATCATAAATAGCTTCGTCTCTATAATAATCTTCTTTAAAAGCTGCTGAAAAGAAATTTTCTTTTATCTCTTTAAGAACTATATCATCAAGAGCAACGCCCTGAACACTGAGATTAAGCGTTTTTTTCTTTTTATCATCTCTTTCATTAAAAAATATTCCTGCTACGTTAAAATCAATCAATGAAAATATAAGAGAAAAAATTTCCTTTGAAAGAATTTTAGTAGCATAAATAAATTCAGACAGGTTTCTAAATTCATTAATAATCGTAGATTCAATAAGCGATTGGTCAAGAAGATTATTTATCCTTGTTTGTATATTTTTATTCTCGAGTTTTTTTTCTTCAATAAATTTTTGTCGTTCTTCCGATGTAATATTAGGAGTATTTTCAAGAAAATTTCTGACATGATTAAGGAATTCTTCAGAGTTTTCGCTTTTTGTTATAAAACTATCGGCTCCGGCTTTTAATCCCCAAAAATTATCCAGTTTTTCATTAAGCTGAGTAAGTAAAATTATAGGAATTCTTTTTAACAAATCATCATTTTTTAATAATCTGCAAAGCTGATAACCATTGATTTCCGGCATAATAATATCCGAAATTATCAAATCGGGAAATGTCTGATAAGCAACTTCAATACCGTCAATAGCATTTGTAGCCGTATATATCTCATGTCCAAGCTTGGAAAGAGTTAATTCGATGCTCTTTAATTGAAGTTGACTATCTTCTATTAATAAAATTTTCTTTGTCATAAATTTTTTAATCTAAAATCCCAATCTCTAGTCAATATAATTATACTATCAGTTATATAAAAAAACTGGAAGTATCTAAATTAGATATTTATTTATCAAACATTAAAATTTATTTACCCGAAATTTAATAATAATTTATCAAACCCGATTTCTTCTAAATAGAAATGTATCATCAATTTAATTGAAACCATATATAAAAAAGTGCTTAAAATAAAAAGATATTGTACAATTAGGTTAGTTCAAAATAGTTCGTTTAATAAATAAAGAGGATAAATAATGTTTAAAAATTTAAATCTTGAAGAAAAAATTAAATTAAAATCTTTGCTAAGCCAGAGTTCACTTTCTATAATAGGTTCTATTGCTCTGATATCCCTTTATAAAGTTCAAATTCACCATGAAAGCGGACTTAATTGGGGAATCGGAATCCTTGTAGTAGCTGTTGTTTCAATTATATTAATAGAAATTATTCAAAAAATCATAAATGACAATTTAACAAACCCTATATACAATGCTATATTTCATGCAAGTGTTACCTCAAATGAAATTATAAAAGAAACAAACAAGCAGGAAGCTGTTGTAAATAATCATATTCAGCTTTTAAAAACGACTTCGGCAATTATAGACAAATTAAAAAAATCCTCTCAAAAAACTAAAGAAAGCGCTCTAAAAGTAGCTGATAAATCACAAGAATCACTTGACTTATCAGCAAAAGAACAAAAAGCCGTTAAAAGTAATATTGAGAAAATGAAAACTCTCAAGCAAAAAATAGAAATTATTGCTGAATTAATCCTTGAATTAAGCGAACATACACAGCAAATAGGCAGCATCATAGGCGCAGTAGAAGACATTACCGAACAAACAAATATGCTTGCTCTTAATGCAGCAGTTGAAGCTGCAAGAGCCGGCGAACACGGAAAAGGTTTTGCTGTTGTTGCAAGCGAAATCAGAAAACTTGCCGATGAAAGTAAACAGGCAACCACTAAAATCACTTCTCTTATTTATGATATTCAACAGGCAACAAATTCAACTGTTATGGCAACAGAAGAAGGAACAAAAGAAATTGAATCCGGCGTAGAACTTGCCCACCAAATAGCTCAAAATATTGACGTATTAAGAAATACAATCAATGAAACGGTTCAGGCTGTTGACAACATTGTTAAAGATGCTGAACAGCAAATGGAATGCACTGGTGAAGTAAATAATTCTATAAATCTAATTGACAAAGGCTTACTCGAATCTTCCGCGAGTATAAATCAAAGCATTACAGCACTTCAGGGACTTGTGGAAGTTTCTAAAGATCTAAGAGATAACATTTTAGGAAATTCTAATGTCAAAACAATTGAAAACTTTAAAAAAGAATATAAAGATTACAAAATTTAAATTTATTTTATAGAACTAATAACAAAGAACATAAATCGGCATAAAAGGTATCTTAAATGGACTTCCTGGAAAGTGAAATCGTAGAAATTCTGAATATATTCAGAGAAGAAAGCGAAGAACAACTTCAAAAACTTAATAAAAACCTTTTAAAACTTGAAGCTAATCCGAAAGACAATACAGCAATTTCAGAACTTTTCAGAGAAGCACATTCATTAAAAGGCGCTGCGAGAATGATAGGATTAAATGACATCCAACTCATTGCTCATAAGCTTGAGGATGTTTTTGGAATGGCAAAAGAATGCCGCCTTAACGTAACTCCTGAAACAATTGACATCCTTTGCAAAGCTATAGACTGTATAAATTCAATAGTAGAAGAATCCATAGAAACAAGAGGAAATGCCTCTTTTGATAATGTTCCGGAAATGGTACAAAAACTTGAAAATATTATAAACTCGGAAAATTCAGAACCTGATGATGAAAATAATTCAAATCAAGAAAAAAACTCTTCTTTAGAATCTGATCAACGTTTAAACAATAGAAAATCTGACTGGCAGCAAAATCTTAATTATTTTGACATTAACAAAATAAATAAAGAAAATAAAACTCTTATAATTCAAACAAAAGTAAACATAGAAAAAATTAAAATATTTTCTTCAAGTTCTGATGCAATAGAAGAGCTTTTGCATTTTATCATACGTCTTAAATCAGCAATCATCGCACTTGACAACCAAAGATTGACGGGAATTATTGAAGACATTAAAATTAAACTTGAAGCAGCCTTAAAAGGCAGCGGTATTTTAACTTCTGACGAAGTTTGGGAAATTGAAGAAAATTTTGAAACATTTTCTTCCTTATTTGACAGGCTAACTGCTGTTCAGGAAACTAAAAATGATCCTATTCCCCAACCTGATAATATGAACATTCTAAACGAAACGCCTTTGTTTAACCCAGAGCCGGCTCCATACAGCGAAGAATCCATACAACAGCATATAGATACTGCGAAAGAGTCTACCCAAAGCGAAGAAACTATATCTCAAGACAGCAATCCTCTTTCTAATTTTATTTTAGAAGGGAACATAGATGATGATTTAAAAAATAATATTTTAAATGCAAGTTTAGAAAATAAAAATCAAAAAGAAGACCTTATATTTATAAAAAATAATATAACTATTTTTTCTATTCATTCACAGGAAAACATACTGAAATTTGATGAAGTAATTAAAAAATTAAACAATTTTTTAAAAACCATTGAAGATGAAAGTATCAAAAATATTATTGAAAAACTTACAGAATTACTTACTTATTCAAAAGAAAAAAATACTCCTATAAGTACTGATGTTGTACAAATAATCAAAGAAAGTTTTGAAGCAGCGGTTTTAATGATTAATTCTCCTTTTGAAGTACAGGATAATCCTGTTCTGATTCTTCAAAGGCTGGCTGTTCTTTACCAGATGATTAAATTATCAGATACGGAACAATACATTATTGAAGAAGAAACTAAAGAATCTAACGAAGAAAATTCATCAAAACTATCAACTTTAAAAACCGGAACAGAAATTTTATCTAAAAACACACCGACATCAGAAAATGACAACTCTGCCTTTGAGATGAAACCAGGCGATAGCAATACAATAAAAACACTTCGTGTTGATACAAAAAAACTTGATCAGCTTGTAAGTCAGGTTGGCGAGCTGATTATTGCAAAAATTAAAGCTAAAGACCATTTGTCCGAACTGGAAAAAATAATTAGATCTGTTGAAGAATGGCATAGAGAATGGAATAAAACCAAACAATATTTTAAACATATTGATAAACCCCATTACAAATCGATTGATTTACCTGCAGGTTCATCAATTTATTCACAAAATAAAAATCTTAGTGTGTTTTTTGAAGAAAATTCCGCTAAACTTAGCGGTTTAACGAATAAAATGAATCAACTTTATAAAATTATTCATGAAGATGACACAAGACTGCATCTCATAGTAAATGAACTCGAAGAAAGAATAAAAAGCGTAAGAGTTCTGCCTCTTGCAACAATTTTTCACATGTTTCCAAGAATGGTCAGAGATATAGCCAGAGAAAAAAATAAAAATATCGAGCTTATAATTTCCGGTAGCGAAACAAGCGTTGATAAAAAAATCATTGAAGAAATAAAATCTCCTCTGATTCATATAATAAGAAACTCTATAGATCACGGTATAGAAGATACTCAAACAAGAATTAAAAACGGCAAAAATCCTGTCGGTAAAATTTTTCTTGCAGCTTATCACCTTGAAAATAGTGTTTTGATTGAAATAATAGATGATGGTCACGGTATTAATATTGAAGCAATCAAAAGAAAAGTTCTTCAAAAACAGCTACTGGCACAAGAAGAACTGGATTCAATGACCGAAGAACAAATTATGAACATAATATTCTGGCCTGGATTTTCAACCGGAGAAACAGTTACAGATATTTCCGGACGAGGAATCGGTCTTGATATAGTTTATACAAAAATTTCCCAACTCAACGGCAAAGTCAAAATAAAATCAACTTTGGGCGAAGGCTGTAGGGTTTCAATACAACTTCCTGTAACAATGGCGACAATCAAATCTTTTCTTGTTGAAGTAAATAATCAAAAATTTGCTATACCTACAAGCACAATTAAAACAACTCTTCTTATCTCTCCTGAAAATATTTTTTACAAGGAAGGTAAAAAAACCATTATCGTAGAAGATGCAACTGTTCCGATATGTAATCTTTGTGATACCCTTGATTTAGCCGAAAATAATCATAAAAATAAAAAACTTGTTGTAATTGTAGTGCAATCAGAAGATATTCAAGTCGGTTTTATCGTCGATAAACTTGTAGGAGACCAGGAAATTCTTCACAAAAATCTTTCTCCTCCTTTATTACGAGTAAGAAATATTGCAGGAGTTACGACTTTAGGCTCAGGAGAACTATGCCTTATTTTAAATATAGGAGACCTTGTAAAAACAGCTTATTCAAAATTTGGCGTAGTAGAAAAACGCATGATTACAGATAAAAATCCTGAACAGAATATAACAAGCGAAAAACGTATCCTTGTTGTTGATGATTCACTAACTACACGAATTCTTGAACGGAATATACTTAAAGCAGCAGGATATAATGTAACTGTAGCCGTTAATGGTCTTGAAGCGCTGACAAAACTGGCAACTGAAGATTACGATATTGTAATTACAGACGTTGAAATGCCTGAAATAAACGGCTTCGAACTCACCGAACGATTAAGGGAACAGGAAAAATTTAAAAACATGCCTATTATTCTTGTAACTTCTCTTTCGTCAGAAATTGACAAAAGAAAAGGCATAGGACTCGGTGCAAATGCTTATCTTACAAAAGGAAACTTTAATCAGGATGAGCTTTTAGCAAATGTCAGAAAATTATTATCATAAATTTAATCTTTTAAAGGTATAAAAAGTTGCTTGATACTACAAAACTAAAAAGCATCTTATTTGTTTTAAGAAAATATGAAATCGATTCTGATCATTCTAATCAGGTTAAAAAACTTGCTCTCACTCTTTTTGACAAAACCAAAGGAATTTTGCATGATTTTTCCGAAGACGAAAGAGATTTGCTGGAAGCAGGAGCAATACTGCATGATATTGGATATTACACCTCTGCAAAAGGTCACCATAAAAATTCCGCTAAAATAATAAAAAATGAAAAACCTGATGGCTTTTCTGATGAAGAAATAGAAGTAATTGCAAATATTGCCCGCTATCACCGCGGCAAAATGCCAAAAGAAAGCCACGAAAGTTATGCCGCTTTATCTGAACCTACAAAAGCCCTTACACGAAAATTAAGTGCTTTCGTAAGATTTGCTGATGCTTTAGACAACTCTCACCTTTCTCTGGTAACTAATTTAGATTGTATTTATGATGTTTATTCACAAAATCTTTTTATACTATTAAAGCTTAATATGCCTGATTGTTCTCTTGAAATCAACAAAGCTCAAAGCAAAAAAGACCTTTTTGAGGAAGAATTTAAGGTTAAAATCAAATTCAGGCTTGAATAAAAAAAATAATAGGGAGCAGCAAAGCTGCTCCCTATTAAATATAAATTGAAATTTAATTAAATTTCTTCGTCTTCTTCAACATCACTAGTTTCATCAACTTCTTCGACGCCTTGAAGTTCTTTAGCAATTTCTTCCACATCTTCTTCTATAACAGCGCCCATTGCTTCTTCGATTGAAAAATCAGGAGCTCCAAACAATCCTTCAATTTCTTCAAGAATAGCTGATGGTTTTCTTGCACTGTTTCTGCTTCTTCTTTTTCTTTCTTCTTCTTCAAGATCTTCGGAAGAATGTGTAAGATGGTAGTATCCTGTACCTGCAGGTATCAATCTACCAATGATTACATTTTCTTTCAAGCCTCTCAGCATATCTTTTTTGCCTTCAACAGCAGCTTCTGTAAGAACTCTTGTTGTTTCCTGGAAGCTTGCCGCAGAAATAAAGCTTTCTGTATTCAAACTTGCTTTTGTAATACCGAGAAGAACAGGATGCCATGTTGCAAGCTCCCCTCCTAATTCTCCTACAGCTTTATTTTCAGCTTCTACTGTTTGAGTTTCTGTAAGTTCACCGGGCAGGAGTTTTGTATCGCCTGATTCATCAACTTTAACTTTTTTAGACATCTGGCGAACAATAACTTCTACGTGTTTATCAGCAATTTCTACACCTTGAGAACGGTATACTCTTTGTACTTCATCAAGAAGATATTGCTGAACAGCTTCAACACCGCTTAATCTTATAACATCATGAGGGTTAAGCGGACCACTTGTAAGAGGCTGACCCTGAATGATTTTTTGCTTATCAGTTACAATAATACTTGAATCAATAGGAACCTTAATTTCTGAACGTCCTGTTTCGCTGACCAAGAAAAGTCTGACAGCATCTTCTTCATATTCAAGAACAGCTTCACCATTTTCTTCGGCAAGAATTGCACTTTCTTTAGGTTTTCTGCCTTCTAAAAGTTCTTCAACCCTTGGAAGACCCTGTACAATATCCCCTGTTTTCATTCTCTCAAATACAAGAGTTGCAAGGAAATCACCACGCTGTACAAGACTGTCATTAACAACCTGAAGCTGCGCCCCCTGACTGATAAGATAAGGTCTTGATTTATGAATAACAACTTCATTTTTGTTAATTTCAAAAACTCTACCTGCAATTTGTGCTTTTTCGCCGCTTTCAGAAATTATCTGATCGAGACTTATTAAATCTCCTTCTTTAACCACTGGAGCGGTTTTTAATTTAACTATTTCTTTTGATTCAGGAGAAATAAGAAGAAGTCTTCTCATTTCAGCTTTTTCCGTAGAACCAAGGCTTACTTTCGCATCATTTCTTGCAAGTACCTGTGTTTTAGAAACAGGTGTCTTAGGCTCAATAACTTGCCCTGACTGAACAAGAAGTTCTGTTTGAAGAGAAGCTTTTTCTCTTGAACCTGTTTCTGTTTCTCTTCTAACAATTAAATTGTCAAGAACAACTATTTTAAGATTTTGTTCTTCGCTATCTTTTAATGTAAGCTCAACAAGACCTTTCAAATGGCTTAAATATCCGCTCATTTGAAGAACTAGACTTACTCTTGTTAAACTTGCACCGTCTAATTGACGAATTCTTGCTCCATCTCTGTACTGAAGTTGAGTTACAGGAACAATTTCAATCAAATCTTCCGTTGTATTAAAAGCTATTTTTACTTCTTTAGGTGTAATGTCATATTCCTGAACAGGTCTTATAAGCACTTCGATTGATTTTGAAGTAAGTTCAATATCTTCATCTATTTCAACTTCAACATCTTCTTCGGTTATATCAAGAACTCCCGCTTCAGCAGGCATTCCTGAAATAATACTTACCATGCTTTTTTCTTTAGCTTTTACGCCTTTTGCAATTTCTGTTCCTTTATCAACGATTTCACCGTCTTCAACCTTTAAAAGATTTGCATCATCAAGTTTTATAAGCTGTCCTGGTCTTACTATAACTTCATGAACGATATCGTTGTATTCTTTAATTTCAACAACGCCGTCAATATGAGTTCTTACGTCTTTTACCACTTCTGTTCCGGCAACCACATAAGTACCTGATTCAACCATTTTCAATGTTGAATCTTTACTTATTTGATGAATTTCTTCAGGAATGAAAACAACTTTACCGGGGGTTGTTACTATTTGATTTTCATCTGTTTCTACTCCGGCATAACGGATTTCGCCGCTTGATGTTACAGAATTTTCTTCATCAATAAGCTCTGCAATAACCATTCCGTTTTCTACAAGAGTATCAATAGGTGATTTTATAACGTAAGTTTCTTCACACCCCTGAACTTTCCATATTTGTTCTTTTTTTGTTGACTCAAGTTCAGCATTTTTAGGAGTTATGGATGCGATAACGATAGTAATTTCTTTACCGTTAACGATTTTTTTAATTTTCTTTCCGTTTTTGGTAATTTCTTGAAGCTCAAGTTCACCTGACAGTCTTACTTCACCGCCATGTTCACTTAATGTTACTGTTTCAGCTAGCACATCACCTTTTTTAACAAGCTGTCCGTCTTTTACAAGAATTTCTGAACCGCCCGGAAGGTTATATACATCACCTGAAAGTATCCAGATTTTACCGCTTCTGTTTGCAGTTCTACTGATGTTACCTTGCCTGTCACGTTTTTCATCAACGCTAAAGCCGTCAAAATAGATTTTTCCACCAATATCAGTAGTAATATCTTTTGTGGCTCTTTCTGTCAAACGACCGCCATCTGCACCTGCACCGGGTTCATATTCAGCGATTGCATCCCCTGCTTTAACAACATCTCCTTTATTATGGAACATTGTTGCGCCGTAAGGAATGTTATAGGAATGTTTTTTTCCTTTTGCATCTTCAATCTCAAGCTTGCCTTCTCTGGTACTGACCTGAACATCATCACCGTGTCTGGTTCTTAAGTCTTTTGTGGCAAAAGCTGTAATAATTTTACCTGCAACTTTTGAATTTATTTGTCTCATACTGGAAGAGCCCCTGAATACACCACCTGTGTGGAATGTTCTCATGGTAAGCTGTGTTCCAGGCTCCCCGATACTTTGTGCAGCTATAATACCAATAGATTCACCAATATCAACGGGGTTATTTTTGGTTAACGCCCATCCATAACATTTTTGACAAATTCCGTATTCGGATTCACATGTTAAAGGTGAACGAATTTTTATTTTCTTTAATTTCAAGCTTTCAATTCTTCTGATATCTTCATTGTTTAAAGTTGCTGTTTTCTTTAATAAAACATTACCGTCTTCATCAAGAATATCTTCAAGAATTGTTCTTCCTAAAAGTCTGTCATGAAGGGAAACATATTCTTTTTCAGCATCTTTAATAGCTTCAATTTCAATAAATTTCTCTGTTTTACAGTCTTCTTCTCTGATAATAACATCCTGAGCAACGTCAACCAGCCTTCTTGTAAGGTATCCGGAATCAGCTGTTTTAAGCGCTGTATCTACAAGACCTTTTCTTGCACCGTAACTTGAAATAATGTACTCTGTTACACTTAAACCTTCTTTAAAATTTGATTTAATCGGTAAATCGATGATCTGACCTTGCGCATCTGCCATCAAACCACGCATACCAACTAACTGACTTACCTGAGAAAGGTTACCTCTAGCGCCGGAGAATGCCATCATATAAACCGGGTTAGTTCTGCTGAAGTTTTCAACTACACTTTGTGTTAATTTTTCTGTTGTTTCACTCCAGGTGTCGATTACTTTTGTATATCTTTCTACTTCAGTTATTTCACCTTTTAAATAACGATAAGTTGCTCTTTCAATTTCATCTTCAGCATTTTTAATAAGCTGTTTTTTAGCTTGAGGAATTGTTAAATCTTCAATTGAAATTGTAGTGCCTGCCTGTGTTGCATATTTAAAACCAAGATTCTTCAATTGATCAGCCAAATAAGCTGTTTTTGAAGTGCCATAATCTAAATATATTTGAGAAAACAGCTTATTTAAAGCTTTTTTATCCATTACTTTATTTATAAAATCCAATGATTTTTTTTGACTCTTTGAAAGCATTGTACTCATAGTTTTATATTTTCCTCTTTAACAGTATTTAATTATAATTTAAGCTTATAACTTATCCAACGAACTACCATAACTGATTTACAGCCATATAATAATGTTTTAACGTCTTATGATGTTAAAACTGCGCCACTTACAGCCTGATTAAAGATAATTCTTCCCGGAGTAGTAACGATTTTTTCACCTACTTCATCTCTTACGCCGATTTTTGAATGTAATCCAACTACACCTGCGTTAAGAGCTGTTATAGCATCTTCAAAGTTAAGGAAATATCTTTCAACTTTATCTTCTTCTTTTAAATGCGAATCAAGTGTTAAATAATAAATACCCAGAATCATATCCTGTGTTGGAGTTATACAAGGCTTTCCAGTTGCCGGCAATAAAACATTATTAGCAGAAAGCATAAGCATTCTGGCTTCAGTTTGAGCTTCAATAGAAAGCGGAACGTGAACAGCCATTTGGTCACCGTCAAAGTCAGCGTTAAAGGCTGCGCAAACTAACGGATGCAATTGAATAGCTCTACCTTCAACAAGTACGGGTTCAAATGCCTGAATACCTAACCTGTGTAATGTAGGAGCACGGTTCAACATTACCGGATGTCCTTCAATAACTTCTTCCAGTACGTCCCAAACTACGTTTTCAGAACGTTCAATTTTCTTTTTAGCTGATTTTATATTTTGAACAATGCCTCTTTCAATGAGTTTATTCACAACAAACGGCTTGAACAATTCAACAGCCATTTCTTTTGGAAGTCCACATTGATGTAATTTAAGCTGAGGACCGACTACGATAACGCTTCTTCCTGAATAGTCAACCCTTTTTCCTAAAAGGTTTTGTCTGAAACGACCTTGTTTACCTTCAATAATGTTGCTTAATGATTTTAAAGGTCTGTTATTAGGACCTATTACTGTTCTTCCTCTTCTGCCATTATCAATTAATGCGTCAACTGCTTCCTGAAGCATTCTTTTTTCGTTTCTAATAATAATTTCAGGAGCGCCCATCTCGATTAATCTTATTAAACGGTTATTTCTGTTGATAACCCTTCTGTATAAGTCATTTAAATCGCTGGTAGCAAATCTTCCACCATCTAACTGAACCATAGGTCTAAGATCAGGAGGAGTTACAGGTAACACATCCATAATCATCCACGTAGGGTCGGTATTACTGGAAGTTAAAGATTCAACCAAACGAAGTCTTTTAATAATTTTTGTACGTTTTTGAACGGAGCTTCCTGCATTTTTAAGTTCTTCTCTTAATTCTTCAATCATTCCCGAGATACTAAGCTCTGCAAGAAGTTCTTTTATTGCTTCAGCACCAATTCCAACCTTTAAAGTTGTTGCTTCATGCTCATTTACATAATTTTCATATTCTTCTTCAGCCATAAGCTGTGTTTTTTTGAATTCTGAATCACCGGGATCGAGAACAATATAATTATTAAAATAAATTACCTGCTCTAAATCTCTTAACGACATATCCAACAATAAACCAAGATAACTTGGAATACCTTTTAAGAACCATATATGAGAAACGGGTGCAGCAAGTTTAATATGCCCCATTCTGTGACGTCTAACTTTACTGTCTGTAACTTCAACTCCGCATCTTTCGCAGATAATGCCTTTGTGACGAACTCTTTTATATTTACCACAATAACATTCCCAATCTTTGGAAGGTCCAAAAATTCTTTCACAGAATAATCCGTCTCTTTCAGGCTTTAATGTACGGTAGTTAATAGTTTCAGGTTTTGTAACTTCTCCGAAAGACCATTTCATGATTCTTTCAGGGGATGCTATACCTATTCTTATATAATCAAAATAATCAATACTGGTAGACAATTTTATTCTCCCTTAATTTTCTAGGAATACTGGACAATTTTATATTCAAAACAACTTAATTGTTAATCTGAAGAAATACTTCCCGGTGTTTGGAAGAAATTGATATTAAGCAATTCTGAATCAATATCACTAAGCGTTCTTTTTGGAACAGCTCTCTTCATTTCATCAGTATCACTCATAAGATCAACTTCGAATCCGCCGCGTTTAGCTACAGTGATATCAAGACCAATACTCTGAAGTTCACGTACCAATACTTTGAATGATTCAGGAATACCTGGTCTTTGGAGGTTTTCACCTTTTACAATAGCTTCATAAGCTCTACTTCTACCGTTAACGTCATCGGATTTAATGGTTAACATTTCTTGAAGTGTATAAGCAGCACCGTATGCTTCCAGTGCCCAAACTTCCATCTCTCCGAAACGCTGACCGCCAAATTGAGCTTTACCGCCCAATGGCTGTTGGGTAACAAGACTGTAAGGTCCGGTACTTCTTGCGTGAATCTTGTCATCTACTAAGTGAACAAGTTTCAAAATATATGCAAGTCCGACAGAAACAGGATTATCAAATGGTTCTCCCGTTCTTCCATCATAAAGTGTAACTTTACCGTTTGTATTTACCCAGTCATAGCCGGTTTTATCAATTCCTTTTTGAACTTCGTTAGATGTTGCATTCAAAGAAGCCTCTGTAACGCCGCATCTTTCATCAAATGCAGGAACTTCATAATAATTTCCTGTCAGATAAGCTGCTAGTCCTAAAAGGGTTTCATAAGTTTGTCCAACGTTCATCCTACTAGGTACGCCAAGAGGATTAAGAACTATATCAACAGGTGTGCCATCAGGAAGGAACGGCATATCTTCTTTAGGAAGGATTTTGGAAATAATACCTTTGTTTCCGTGTCTTCCTGCCATTTTATCGCCCACTCTGATTTTACGTTTTTGAGCTATATAAACTCTTATAACAGTATTAGCTCCCGGAGGAAGTTCGTCGCCTTTTTCTCTGTCGAAAACTTTTACGTCAACAACTCTTCCGCCTTCACCATGAGGAACTCTTAAACTGTTATCTTTTACATCTCTTGCTTTTTCAGCAAAAATTGCTCTTAAAAGTTTTTCTTCAGGAGGATGTTCAGATTCACCCTTAGGTGTAATCTTTCCTACAAGAATATCATCAGCTTGAACCATTGCACCAACACGCACAATACCTCTTTCATCAAGGTGCCTTAAACTGTCTTCACTAACGTTAGGAATTTCCCTTGTAATTTCTTCAGGTCCTAATTTTGTGGTTCTAGCATCAATTTCAAGTTTTTCAATATGGATACTTGTATAAACATCGTCATGTGACACTCTGTCACTGATTAAAATAGCATCCTCGTAGTTGTATCCTTCCCAAGGCATAAATGCTACAAGAACGTTTTTACCGAGAGAAAGCTCTCCTTGATCTGTGGATGCTCCATCTGCAAGTGGATCCCCTTTTTTAACAGACATTCCTGCTCTTACTATTGGTTTTTGATTAAGACATGTATCCTGGTTGCTTCTTACGAATTTCATAAGAGCATATTTATGAATTTTGCCTTGCTTGTCTTTTATTCTGACTTCATCACTGGTAACATAATCAACTACGCCTTCATGTTCAGAAACAAGAACCATTCCGGAGTCGCAAGCAGCTCTTTTTTCAAGACCTGTACCAACTACTGGTCTTTCAGCCTTGTAAAGAGGAACAGCCTGACGTTGCATGTTAGAACCCATCAAAGCTCTGTTAGCATCGTTATGTTCAACAAACGGAATTAAAGAAGTACCTACTGATATAATCTGAATAGGTGAAACACCCACGTAATCAACCTTAACAGATTCCCCGATTGTAAATTCACTTCTGTAACGGAATGGAACCTGATCAACAGATATTTTTCCGTCAGGATCGATAGGAATATCACCGGGCGCAACACGGGAAGTTTCTTCTTCATCCGCGCTTAAGTAGTTGATTTCATCGGTAACAATACCATCTTTAACAACATAATAAGGTGTTTCAATGAATCCGTACTCATTAACTCTTGCATAAGTAGCCAAACTTCCTATAAGACCTGCGTTAGGTCCTTCAGGTGTTTCTACAGGACAAATTCTTCCGTAATGTGAAGGGTGAATATCCCTTACGGCAAATCCGGCTCTTTCTCTGGCAAGACCGCCAGGTCCGAGAGCTGATAATCTTCTTTTATGTGTTAATTCTGCAAGCGGATTTGTCTGATCCATAAACTGTGATAACTGTGATGAACCAAAGAATTCCTTAATAGCAGCAATTAAAGGTTTTGTATTTAATAAGTTTAACGGTGTTAATGTTTCAGCATCCTGAAGAGTCATTCTTTCTCTTACAATTCGTTCAAGCCTTGTAAGACCGATTCTGAACTGGTTCTGCAACAATTCACCAACTGATCTGATACGTCTGTTTCCTAAATGATCGATATCATCAACCACACCTTCATCATAAGTAAGGTTTACAAGGTATTCAATTGAAGCAACAATATCCTGAACGGTTAAAGTTCTTTGTGTTTCATGTAGGTTAAGCCCAAGTTTTTTGTTTAATTTATAACGACCGACTTTTCCGAGGTCATATCTCTTGTCATCAAAGAATCTGCTTTCTATGATAGACTTACCGCCACTTGCGCTTGCAGGATCGCCGGGTCTTAACTTTTTATAAACTTCAATTAAAGCTTCGTCATTTGTCTGAGTTGTATCTTTATCCATGGTTTTCTTCAGGAAATCACTGTGTCTGAAGACTGACTCCATGTCATTAACGCCTATTCCAAGAGCTTTAAGGAATGTGGTTGCTAAAATTTTTCTGTTTTTATCAATTTTTACATATATAACATCATTTATATCGGTTTCTATTTTTAACCAGGCACCTCTATTAGGTATCAAAGTTGCATTATATACACGTTTTCCGGTTGTGGCAATTTCTCTTTTGTAATAAATGCCGGGGGATCTTACTATTTGGCTGACGATTACCCGTTCAGCACCATTTATAATAAATGTACCCCTGTCCGTCATCATTGGAATATCGCCAATGTATACTTCTTGTTCTTTAATTTCACCGGTATCCCTGTTAACAAGCCTCATCATAATTCTAAGCTGTTTTGTATAGCTTGCATCATGAATTCTTGCTTCTTCAACAGTATATTTAGGATTATCAAATGTATAATTAGGTAAAAAATGTAATTCTAACCTGCCTGTGTAATCTTTTATAGGAGAAAAAGATAAAAGTTCTTCTTTTAATCCTTCTTTTAAAAACCATTCAAAAGAATTTTTCTGTATCTCTGTTAAATCAGGCATTTGATCCAGACTGGAAGCTTTCATTCCATCTGGTATAACGCGTTCAACAATTTTTGTAGCCATTATTAACCTCGCCTAATATGTGGTGCACCCATAATTTTTTATATAAATTGGAGAATTTAATTACTATTATTTTTGCATACAATAATAGTATATTTTTCCAGTAATATCGTATAGCAAAAAACATGATAGTCAAGAACTCAAGGTTTAACCCCTCAAGTTCTTAACTATAATCTTTATTTTATTTACTTTTTTTATTAACTTCCAAAATAAATTATCTTTACCCTTCGTTCAAATAATAACTTTATACAAAATGTATTCAAGTCGTTGAAAAAAGGTTTAGATTATTTAACGGAAACTGTAGCTCCTGCCGCTTCAAGTTTAGCTTTAATTTCAGCAGCTTCTTCTTTTTTAATGCCTTCTTTAACTGGTTTTGGAGCTGCATCAACTAAGTCTTTTGCTTCTTTTAATCCAAGACCTGTTATAGCTCTAACTTCTTTAAGTACGTTAATTTTGTTAGCGCCGGCACTTTCAAGAATTACATTGAATTCCGTAACTTCTTCAACAGCTTCAGCAGGAGCAGCTGCAACAGCTACTGCAGCCACAGGAGCAGCTGCGGAAACGCCGAATTTATCTTCCATTAATTTTACTAATTCAGCTGCTTCTAATAATGTTAAAGTTTCTATTTTTTCTAAAATTTCTGCTACTACGCTCATTTTGTTCTCCTTTTTCTATTAACTGATTATAACGTTTTACTAAAATTAATTATTTTGCGGCTTTTTGCTTTCTTACTTCTTCCATAGCAATAACTAATGCTCTTGCTACACCGTTTAATGTGTTTGTAAGTCCTTGTGCAGGTGAACTTAAGCTGCCCATAATTTTTGCAATAAGCTCAGGTTTGGTTGGCAGATCCGATATTGCTCTTACTTCTTTAGCCGTAATAACTTTTCCGTCAAGAACTCCACCTTTAACTTCATTTGTTTTCTTTGCTTCTTTAAGGTATTTCAAGATAACCTTAGCAGGAGCAACTTCATCTCCAAATCCGAATGCAATCGCAGAAGGTCCTTTGAGGAACTCTTCGAGTCCTTCAAATTTTGTGTCTTTGATGGCAAGTTTTGCTAAAGTGTTTTTAACAACTGTATAATCACCATCTTCTTTTTGGAGCCTTCTTCTTAAGTTAGTAATATCAGCAACGCTAAGTCCTCTGTAATCACTAACAATTGCAACTTTGGCTTTTGCGATGACTTCTTTTATTTCTTCAACTTTTTCAGTTTTGAAAGCCTTTGTTGCCAATTTTTGTACCTCCGATTATGTTGTATTTTCCTAATTATGCTTTATACAAGACAAAAAAATTCTGCCTTTACCGCAGAATTTTTTATGGAAATATTAAAAGTTTTTTGACTCTATATCATCATTTATAAATAAATAACTAAGTCTTAAAGTCCAACTTGTTTTATATTTCCTCGGTCGGTGAACCTGAAAAACACTTAATTGTATTTAAATAAGCTTCCGGTTTGTTAAAGGGGCATCCCCCACCGACTGTCTGCGGTTTGTTTCATGAAATATAACACAAAGGTTTTTTAAATCAAACATTTTTTACAGAAAAATTTTTCTGTCTTAATAGTCCCTTCTATAGTCCCTTCCCAATCGCAGTATTTTAAAACTACTGCTTCTAGCCATCACTCCTTCCCTTTTGCTTAAAGAGAGTTAAAAATCCAAAAGACAACTTTGTGTATATGAAAGGTTTTTAACTCATTCCCGATAAAAAACAACATGAAAATTATATGAGTTTCAAACTTTATTACAACCATGAATCAACTGCATGTTTTTTTATTTTTATACATCATAAAGTGAATTCAATCATGAATTCATCTACAAAAAACTTTACCTTGATTTTTGTAACAAATTGTAAACAGAAGTGATAAAACTTGTCAACTTTTTATCTTGAGGAATCTTAAATGATTAGAAATTAATTTAATTAAAAAACAGGAGAATATTAATGATTGAAAATGTACAAAATAATCAAAATGTTAGCTTCGGAAGAAGGTATAACCCTGTAAAAGCAATTGTAGACAGTTCTGCAGCAAAAGCAAATGCAGAACAAATACTCGGGATTAAACACGCTAACATTAATTACTCTAAAAAAGAGCTTGAAACTTTAGGCGTTCAAAACAAAATAATAAATCTTGAATCAAAATTAGATGTGGCTACTGAGCGTGGTTTAATTGCTCATTTAAAAAAACAGATAGCACAAGAAAAACAAAAGCTAAATTTATTTGCTTAAACAAAATTAAAGTATAAAAAATTCTATTTATACTCAATCTTTTTTAGCAAAAGGATTGAGTATTTCAGTTTTAATTACTGCTTTTTTATCAATAAAATGATTTATTTGGGATTTTAATGCTTCAGATTTTCGTAGATTAATCATATTAGAAAGCGCTAAAGAATTAAGACTTGCGCTCAATTGCGCACTTCTGTCAACAAATTTAGATGTTTTAAATTCTTCTTTAGGAGTTTCTTCTTTTTTATTATTTGAAGAGTTTTTATTTTGCTGTTTTTTGTCAAAAAGTTCAGGAACATGCCTTTCATTTCTGCCAAATTTTATGCAATTTGTTTTTAATGTTTCTGCCATGCCCTTTCCCCCCTGATTAGTTAAGAATCATTTTAACAAATTCAGCATGCTTTTTTATCCACCATTAAAAGGTAAGTTGGTTTAAGAAATTAAAACTTCTTCTTCATTACAGAAATCAAGAAAGTTCTGGTTAAGTGCATCTAAAATCAGATTATTTGTCTTTTCTTCTATATAAGACTTTAATAAAAATTTTACTCTGGAAATCCCCGCTTTTTTAAATTCGGTAAATTCTGTTAAATTCAGAGCATTTACCATTATATAAGTATGTGTATTTCTCAATAAAGAGTATTTTTCAACACATTTTGCACAATTTTCATATAAATCCGCTTCTATAAAAAGAAAATTAATCTGCTTCGCCCTAAAATAGCTGTTTATCGTAGCAGGGGTTTTTGTAACAAATATATTTCCTTCTTTAAAGCCGTTATCAATAAGCTGCTTAACAAGCAGGCTTGCATTTATAAGATTTTTTTCTACAATTAATACGCTCTGCGTCCTAATAAACTGTTTCATTAGTTTATTTTGCTCTTCGTTGTTAGTTTCTTCAATGATTAAATCATCAAGATCAACATTTACTTTTTTTACACCAAAGTTCAAAAGTTTGTTAATAATCGCTTCCGTGAGGTAGACTCCGCTTTTTAAAATTAGAGTGCCTCTTCCCCAAACATCATCCTTAAGCAAAAAACCGCATTCCTTTCCTTCAACTAATTTATCTGTTTTCATTTTAATCAGGTCGACTGACTCTTTAAGAGACCTCGCTTCTGACATCATAAATACCCCCCTTATTGATAAAACATTAAGAATGTGTTTGATAAAAGTCTGAAAGCCTAACTTATATATCGGATAGTTTTAACATTTCTTAATATAAAAAAACAATTCTTAATAAATTTCATCTATATAGAGTAGTGTTTGTTTTGGTAAAATAAACTACGAACTATTAATCTTCCACTTTTATTAAGTAGCATTTAAAAATATTATTCGAACAAATTTCTGGTTTAGATATAATATTTAAACTGATTAATAATATTACTAGTTCTTATTAAATTTGATTTTTAATGTAAAACGGAGAAATAAATGTCTAAAATGAATGTAACTAATCCTAAAGAACTAAAGAAAGAGCTTAAATCACTTACAGGAGCACAAATATTTATTGAATGCCTCAAAGAAGAAGGTGTTGACGAGATTTTTGGATATCCGGGCGGAGTGATTCTGCATATTTATAATGAACTATATAACTGTAAAGAAATTAAACACTATCTGGTAAGGCACGAACAGGGCGCAATTCACGCAGCTGAAGGATACGCAAGAGTTACAGGAAAACCGGGTGTTGCTATTGTAACTTCGGGGCCTGGAGCTTGTAATGCGATTACCGGTATTGCAAATGCTTATTATGACGGATACCCGATAGTTGTCTTTACAGGACAGGTTTCATCAGAATTAATAGGAAATGATGCTTTTCAGGAAGCTGATATAGTAGGAATTACAAGATCATGCTGCAAGCATAATTACCTTGTAAAAGATGTTAAAGATCTTCCTCGAGTAATAAAAGAAGCTTTTCATATAGCCTCAACAGGAAAACCCGGACCTGTCATAGTTGATATGCCTAAAGATATTCTTGTAAACAAAACAGACTTTGTTTATCCCGAAAAAATTCATCTCCCTGGTTATAATCCTAATTATAACGGACATCCGCTCCAGATTGCCAAATCCCTTAATCTTCTCTGCAAAGCAGAAAGACCCGTTATTATGTGCGGAGGAGGTGTTATTACAGGTGAAGCATCAGAAGAACTTTTAAAACTTGCTAAAATATTAAATATTCCTGTTGTTAATACTCTTATGGGAACAGGCGGTTTCCCTCAAACCGATGATCTTTCTTTAGGAATGGTCGGAATGCACGGAAATTATTGGGCAAACCTTGCTGTTACAAACTGTGATGTGCTATTTGCAGTTGGATCAAGATTTAGTGATAGAGTTACAGGAAAAATAAGCAAATTCTGCCCTGATGCAAAGGTTATTCACGTTGATATAGATCCTTGTTCAATCAGTAAAAACATT
>MFRJ01000110.1:1853-6508 GCA_001784535.1 Candidatus Melainabacteria bacterium GWA2_34_9 | reverse complement strand
CAAATAAAATAAACCCTACAACTGTATTTGAACAAATATATGAACAAACAAAATCCAAAAATCCTATCATAGCAACTGAAGTTGGTCAACATCAAATGTGGACAGCTCTTTTGTATAAATTTAATAACCCTCGCAAATTTGTATCTTCAGGCGGGTTGGGCACAATGGGATTTGGTTTTCCTGCCGCAATGGGAGCACAAGTTGCATGTCCTGATCAACTTGTAATAAATATTGCGGGAGATGGAAGTATCCAAATGAATATTCAAGAACTAGCAACCTGTGTACATTACAATATTCCCGTAAAAATATTCATAATTAACAACGGATATCTTGGAATGGTTCGCCAGTGGCAGGAAAGGCTGTTTAACGCACAATATTCTGAAACAGTAATGACGGGTCCTGATTATGTCAAACTTGCCGAGGCTTATGGAGCAACTGGATTCAGAGTTGAAAAAGAAGAAGACCTTGTTTCTACAATTCAAAAAGCAATCAATACTGAAGGACCGGTAATAGTAGACTTTATAGTCGAATCAATGGAAGCCGTATTCCCGTGGGTGCTTGCAGGTGATGCTATCAGTAACGTACTTCTCTGCAAATGCGAAAGAAAATGCTCCAAAAGCGAGTGCGAAAACTGCATTTAATATATTAAATAAGGATAATTAAACGATGAAACATACACTTTCAGTTCTGGTACAGAATGAAGCAGGGGTTTTAAGCAGGATAGTAGGTCTTTTTAGCGGAAGAGGCTACAACATCGAAAGCTTAACAGTAGCTCCGACACAGGATGCTGAATATTCAAGAGTAACTATAGTGACTTTTGGAGATGACGGCGTAATAGAACAAATCAGCAAGCAGCTTAACAGATTGATTAACACAATAAAAGTTATGGATATAACCGGTGAATGCAGTATTGAAAGAGAACTGGTTCTTGTAAAAGTAGCTGCTAAAGAAGAAAACCGCTCTGAAATTCTTCGTATTGCCGAAATTTTTGATGCTAAAATCGTTGATGCAACCCCAAAAACATACACATTGGAAGCTATGGGCGATGATATCAAAATAAGATCAATGATAGAGCTTTTAAGAGCTGTCGGAATAAGAGAGCTTGTCCGCTCCGGCAAAGTTGCAATCTCTCGTGAGATGCAACTTAACAACACGAGCACCAGTTCCCGTTAGCGGATTGCGATCTGAGGCTAAAGGTTGGGCTTTGCCCAAGCGTAACGCCGTTAAAAGCGAGCAGCCAAGAAAAAGGACCAAACTTAAAATGCTTCAAAACAAAATTGAAATATACGATACGACTTTAAGAGACGGCGGACAGGCTGAAGGAATAGCTTTTTCCGCAAATGATAAGCTAAAAATAATTCATCTGCTTGATGAATTAGGAGTTGATTATATCGAAGCCGGTTGGCCTGGTGCAAACCCTAAAGATATTGAAGTTTTTGAACAGGCAAAAACTCTTAAGCTTAAAAATGCCAAAATAACAGCTTTTGGCTGTACAAGAAAAGTCAACGGAAAAGCCGAAACAGACCCTATATTAAATCAACTCATTGATTCAGGAACAAAAATAATAACCATATTTGGAAAAACATGGGATTTCCATGTTGAACATGCCCTTTGTACAACGCTTGAAGAAAATTTAAACATGGTTTACGACAGCATTGCTTACTTAAAAAGCAAAGGAAAAAGAGTTTTCTTTGATGCAGAGCATTTTTATGACGGATATAAAAACAATTCGGATTATGCATTAAAAGCAATTGAAGCAGCCCATAAAGCAGGTGCGGAAAGAATTATCCTCTGCGACACTAACGGAGGCTGTCTTCCTGTTGAGATGAAAGAAATTACAGAAATCGTGGAAAAATTTCTTCCAGAGGCAATAATCGGAATTCATGCCCACAACGATAGTGATACAGCTGTCGCAAATTCCATAATAGCAGTTCAAGCAGGAGCAAAACAGGTTCAGGGCACTTTTAACGGCTACGGGGAAAGATGCGGAAACGCTAATTTATGTTCAATAATCCCTGCTCTTCAATTAAAACTAGGGTTTGAAACACTTGGAAAAAACATTAAAAAACTTTCTTCCGTTTCAAGACAAATCAGCGAAATTGCCAATAGAAAAGCAAATGATTTTTCTCCATACGTTGGAAGAAGCGCTTTTACTCATAAAGCAGGTGTTCATGCAAGCGGCGTAATGAAAAACTCCAGCACTTACGAACATATAGATCCTGAAACTGTAGGCAATGCAAGAAAAATTTTAATAAGTGATCAAGCAGGAACTGCATCTATAAAAGAAAAGATTTCCGGAATAAATCTTGGAATAGATTTAACAAACGACGACATGAGAAAAGTTCTTGAACAAATTAAAAACCTTGAATGGCAGGGGTTTACGTTCGAAGATGCGGATGCTTCTTTTGAACTTATGGTAAGAGAGGTTCTTGGAATAAAACCCCAATATTTTGAACTCAAAGGATTTAGGGTGATTTCTGACACCAGAGGAATTGGACCTTTAAATACCGAAGCTTCCGTAAAAGTAAGAGTAGGCAACGAAATACTACATAAAGTTTCAGAAGGAGAAGGTCCGGGAAATGCTCTCGACAGTGCTGTAAGGCTTGCATTAAAACCTTTTTATCCTAAAATCGAAAAATTCAAATTGACCGATTTTAAAGTAAGAATTCTTGACGGAACAGACGGAACCGGAGCAAAAACCCGCGTACACGTTGAAACTTCTGACGGATATGAAAGATGGGATACCGTAGGCGTTAGCAGAAACATCATAGAAGCTACTTATCTTGCTATTGTCGACAGTCTTGATTATGGACTTTTAATGCAGAACGAAATCCCTCAAAATAAGCATTTATTAAACCTCTAGTAGATTTTCGGCAAAATAAATTGTATAATATGCTATAAATATAAATATTTTTACAAATTATTATACTTTTTTATTTGTATGTTATATATTTATTAGATTATAATGTCGACATTAATTAAACTAAAAAGGGAAATTAAAGATGAGACGCGTTATAGCACTTGAATTAGTAGGTTTACAAAAACTTGAATGTGATTTGTATGATGAAAACGGTAAAATTCTTTACGAAAAAGGTACTGATTTTACGCCGGAATTATTAATGAAACTCAGTCACGCAAAAATATTTAAACGCGACGAACAAGATTATGCCGAAGAAAAAACAGTAATGGTTCTTGAAAAAATAGAAGAGCCAAAGCTTCCTGAGCCACAAAATATTCCAGAAAAAGCAGAATATAAAACTGTATTAAACGTTAAAAAAATTGAAAAGCTTATTGACAACGTAAAAGAGATATTAAAATCTATCGAAAACGGTGTGCCGCCAAAAACTTCTGTTTGTCAAGATGCCACTCAATCTATATGCGAAGAAGTATATGAAAAATGCGATAAAGTTTCAAATATTGGTCAATTAAGAGTTCATGATTATTATACATACAGTCACAGTATAAATACCGCTGTTTTAAGTGCAGTTATAGGAAGAGAACTGGGTTTTCATGAAAACAAAGTTAAAGATTTAACATTTGCAGGACTTTTACACGATATAGGAAAAATTAAAATTCCTAAAGAAATTTTATACAAGCCGGGTAAATTAACCTCTGAAGAATTTGCTTTAATCAAAAATCACTCTCTTTTAGGTTATGAATTCATCATTAAAGAAATGGAACTTCCTGAATACATAGCAAAAGGAGCTTTGGAACACCACGAAAGATGGCACGGCGATGGATATCCACATGGGCTAAAAGGAAAAGAGATTTCTGAATTTGGTCAAATAATAGGTATAGCTGATGTTTTTGATGCTCTTATTTCTGAAAAGATTTACAGAGGCTCAGTCCAATCAAACGATGCTGTAAGGATAATGCTTACAGAAGAAGCTAAGTCCTTCAACCCTGAGATATTCCACAAATTTGCGTTTCTAACGGTTGTAAAAAAAGTTAAACTGGGACCTTAAAAATTTTATTTAATTAAAGTGATTTATCATATATAATCAAATCTGCAAAGCCATTCAAAACTTTGCAGATTTTTAATTTTAAGGAAAAAATAATGAATAAAACCCCAATTACAAATTTTTTAAAAGAAAATTTTAAGCATTTTAATGCGGCCACTCTTGTAGATTCGGCAGAAGCTTATAAAAACCATATTGAAAACAGCGGCAAAATGCTGGTTACTCTAGCAGGAGCAATGAGCACAGCGGAACTTGGCATCTCTTTGGCTGAAATGATCAGACAGGACAAAGTTTCTGCTATTTGCTGTACAGGCGCCAATCTTGAAGAAGATTTGTTTAATCTTATTGCCCATAATTTTTATAAAAGACTTCCAAATTACAGGGATTTAACGCCTGATGATGAAGAAAAACTTTTAAACAGCCATTTTAACAGGGTTACTGATACCTGTATTCCTGAAGAAGAAGCTATGAGAAGAATTGAAAAATTCATGAAAAAATACTGGTTTGGCGCTGATGAAAATCAGGAACGGTATTTTCCTCACGAATTTATATTCAAAGTATTGCAAGATCCTGATTTAGAGCAATTTTATCAGATAGATCCCAAAAATAGTTGGCTTTTAGCGGCTTTAGAGAAAAAACTTCCTCTTTTTGTCCCCGGCTGGGAAGATTCAACTCTTGGAAATTTCTACACTTCAC
>MFRJ01000110.1:960-1786 GCA_001784535.1 Candidatus Melainabacteria bacterium GWA2_34_9 | reverse complement strand
TTAGGACTGAATGTTCCTTTGTGGGGATATTTTTGCCAGATAAGTGATTCTACAACAAGTTACGGTTCATACAGCGGAGCTATCCCCAATGAAAAAATAACATGGGGCAAACTTGCAAAAGACACTCCCAAATTTGTCATAGAATCAGACGCCACGATAGTTGCACCTTTAATATTTGCATATATATTAGGTTTATAATTAAATATAGATAACAAATTTATAATTTTAAAAAAATCTTAAAAGGAGAATAATAATGAAATTTGATACAATTGCCTTGCATGGCGGTCAGGAACCTGATCCTGTAACCCATTCAAGAGCTGTTCCCATTTATCAGACCACCTCATACACTTTTGAGGATTCACAACACGCTGCGGACTTGTTCGGGCTTAAAAAAGCAGGGAATATTTATACAAGGCTCATGAATCCTACAACAGATGTTCTGGAAAAAAGAATTGCAATGTTAGAAGGCGGCATTGGTGCTCTGGCTGTTGCATCAGGGCAGGCTGCTATTACTCTTGCCATCTTAAATATTGCCAAACCCGGAGATGAAATAGTTTCTTCCTCCGCTCTTTATGGCGGAACGTATAATCTTTTTGCTCATACACTTGCAAGATTGGGAATTAAGACCATTTTTGTTAATTCAAACAACCCTGATGATTTTGACAAGGCTATTACAAAAAACACAAAACTTGTTTACACAGAAGCTATAGGCAATCCAAAGCTTAATGTTGTTGACATAGAAACACTTTCAAGAGTTGCGCATAAGAACCATGTTCCTCTTATTGTCGATAATACAGTTCCTACTCCTTATCTTTTCAAGCCGTTT
>MFRJ01000110.1:0-884 GCA_001784535.1 Candidatus Melainabacteria bacterium GWA2_34_9 | reverse complement strand
TTATATTATGCGTGCAAGAGTTCAGCTTTTAAGAGATCTGGGACCTGCAATTAGTCCTTTCAACTCATTTATGCTTTTGCAAGGGTTAGAAACACTTCATTTGAGAATGCAAAGACATTCCGAAAATGCTCTTAAAGTTGCCAAATTCCTTAAAAACCACAAACAAGTCAGCTGGGTAAATTATCCGGGACTTGAAGACCATCCTGACCGCAAACTTGCTCAAAAATACCTGCCAAAAGGACAGGGAGCAATCATCGGGTTTGGTATAAAAGGCGGAAAATATTCCGGCATCAAGTTTATTGACCATGTAAAACTTTTATCGCACCTTGCAAATATCGGCGATGCGAAATCTCTGGTAATTCATCCTGCAAGCACGACACATCAGCAGCTTTCGGAAGAAGAAAAACTTTCAACAGGTGTTACTGATGATTTTATCAGGCTTTCTATAGGTATAGAAGATGCTGATGATATTATTGCAGACATCGATCAGGCATTAAACGCTTCTTAAAATAAAAAGCCGGTAACAGGATTCGAACCTGCGACCCTCTCATTACGAATGAGATGCTCTACCACCTGAGCTATACCGGCAATTAAATTATTTAGCTTTTTAAATGATTTACAAGCGCTTTAAGACCTAAAAGGTAACTATCTAACCCAAAGCCACTTATTTGTCCTACGCAAACAGGCGCAATATAAGAATGGTGTCTGAATTCTTCTCGTGTATACAGGTTTGACAGATGAACTTCAACACAGGGCTTTGTTACAGCGAGGATGGCATCTCTTATAGCAACACTTGTATGGGTATAAGCTGCGGGGTTAATTAAAATCCCGTCAAAATTTTGTTTAACTTCCTGAATTTTAGTAACAAGTTCGCCTTCGCAGTT
>MFRJ01000109.1:4283-19330 GCA_001784535.1 Candidatus Melainabacteria bacterium GWA2_34_9 | reverse complement strand
TTTTTCATACAAAAGCACTGCTGTATCAGGTTTTGCGGCATTATCAAAGCACGGTCTTTTACCTTTTTTGCAATCTCCTGCGAGTGTAAACTGTGAAACCACAAGGATTTCGCCCTTTATATCGAACAAAGACAAATTCATTTTTTCGTTTTCATCTTCAAAAATTCTGAGGTTTGCAATTTTATTCGCTAAAAATTCTGCCTGTTCAGGAGTATCTCCTTTTTCAACTCCTAAAAGAACAAGGATTCCATGTCCGATTTCCGAGTAAAGTTCATTATTTATAATCACTGAAGCCTTTTTGACTCGCTGTATTACTGCTTTCATCCTTCCCCACTAGAGTTCTATTTCAACAACTTCTTTTGTAATTTTTTTATTAAGGAGCGGATAGTCTTCGATATTGTGGTTTTTTACAAGCTCAAAAGAAGCTTTTCTCGCAATTTCAAGAATATTGGCATCTCTTACAAGGTCAGCTAACAACAAATCGGGAATTCCGCTTTGTTTTATTCCCATAAGCTCTCCCGGACCTCTTATTTTTAAGTCACTTTCTGCAATTACAAAACCGTCATTGGTTTTTGTCATAACTTCCAGACGTTTTAGGGTTTCCTGAGAATTTGTTTCAGAAACCAAAATACAATAAGCCTGTTTGGAATCTCTGCCTACACGACCTCTTAGCTGATGCAATTGCGAAAGACCGAATCTTTCAGTATTTTCTATCATCATGACAGTTGCATTAGGAACATCAACGCCTACTTCAATTACCGTTGTGCTAACAAGTATATGGTATTTGCCTGACCGGAATTCTTCCATGACGTTGTCTTTTTCGGCTGAAGATAATTTTCCGTGAACAAGTCCTATTTTTAAATCAGGAAAAACATTTTTCTGAAGCCGTTCTGCTTCTTTTGTTGCGGCTTTTGCGGACAGAGTTTCGGATTCTTCTATTAGAGGAAAAACTATATAAGCCTGGTGACCTTTTTCGATTTCCTTTGCTATTAGCTGATAAGATTTTTTTCTGTCTTTTTGTCCTACCAGAGCAGTTTTTACAGGTTTTCTTCCTGGTGGCATTTCGTTGATTATTGTTAAATCCATATCCCCATGCAAGGTCAATGCAAGAGTTCTAGGAATTGGAGTGGCTGTCATTGCTAGCAACTCAGGATTTGCTCCTTTGTTTTTTAGCTCTGATCTTTGTCTTACGCCAAATCTATGCTGTTCATCTATAACAACAAGTCCGAGATTATTAAATTCCACGCTTTCCTGAATAAGAGCATGGGTTCCTACAGCTACGTTAATTTGACCGTTTTTAAGGTTTTGCAGGATTTCACGTCTGACTTTTACGCCATGTTTTCCGACAAAAAGCCCCACACTTAGCCCTAAAGATGTCAGCCAGTTTACAAAATTTTTGTAATGCTGTTCGGCAAGTATTTCCGTAGGAGCCATAATAGCTCCCTGATAGCCGTTTTCAACAGCAGCAAGGAGTGACATTCCTGCCACAACTGTTTTACCACATCCAACATCACCCTGAAGAAGTCTTCTCATTGGTTCAGGTTTTGAAATATCAGCGAGAATTTCATCAAATGCGTCTTTTTGTCCATCAGTCAGTTTAAAAGGCAATGAATCAACAAATTTGTCAACAAGACCGCCTTTTTTATGTTTTAAAACCAATCCCTGCGCTTCTGTTTTTTGTTTTTTTCTTATCAGCGCAAGTTTTAGCTGCATTATGAAAAATTCTTCAAAAACCAATCGTTTTCTTGCTTCATCAAGTTTTTGAACTGAATCAGGAAAGTGTATCTGTCTTATGGCGTTTACTTTATCTATAAGTTCGTATTTTTTTCGAATTTCTTCAGGAATTAACTCTTCAAGATGACTGGCATGAGCTTCCAAAGCATTATGTATAGCTCTTCTTAATGTTTTAATATTTAAATTTTCAGTTACAGGATAAACAGGAACAATTCTATTCAGGTGAAGTGAGTCACATTCTTCAATATCCCCACTTACTGCTTCCATTTCCGGTTTATCTACAGTAAGTCCTCTTTTATAATCATCAACTTTTACCACTCCTGAAATTATTATATTTGCGCCTTTCGGGAACTGTGCTTTAACTCTTTCTATCATATATCTGTTTGTCTTGCCCATAAAACGGGTTATAGAAATCACACCTGTTTCATCTGCAACAGTAATAGTTATTATGGTTAAATTGGGACGCTTTGGACTCGTAAAATAAGTTAAAGAAAGAATATTGCCGATAATAGTAACTTCTTCACCGACTTTTAAGTTACAAATCTGAGTTTTTGCCGCATAGTCAAGGTGTTTTCGCGGAAAATAATGAAGAAGATCATACGCTGTAAAAATCCCGATTTTATTCAAAAGCGCTCCGACTTTTGGACCAACGCCTTTTACATACATGACATCGGTTTCTTCAGGATTTTCAATAAAACCCGAACCGTCATTGCGAGAAACACCTGTAGGGTGCGACGTGGCAATCTTATCATTTGAAGGATTCTTTATATGTTTTACAAGCTGTTTTATGGCTTTCATCCTTGTCGAAAGGTCTGTCGTAGGATAAGTTTCAAAGACATCGTAAAGATTTTTCCATCTTGGGTCTTCCGGAAAATTTTTGCTTATTAAATACAATTCTTCGAGTATGTATTTGGAAAATTTGCATTTTTTTCCTGTAACATCCGTATAATTGTGCTTAACTTCGGCTTGTATTGCCTTTTTTAAGGTTTCTATATTTTCTATTTCTATTATTTTAGTCATTTTTAAATTTAATCATTTTTAATTTATTAAGGACTTTACTTCATAAATTTTAATTGGTTCGGAATTCTGGGCTATACAAACCGAATCAACCTCTTCAGTTTCTATTATATCCTTAACTCTTCCATAAGTTTGCTCGCTGATTAAAATATTTGTTTTATAAAGTTTATTGAAAGATTCCAGCCTGTTTGCGGTGTTTACAGTGTTTCCAATAGCACTGTATTCATGTCTTTCGTCTGAGCCTATATTTCCTACAAAAGCAATACCTGAACTTATGCCTATCCCAATATCAATAAGAGGTTTATTTTCTTTTAACCATTTTTCCTGAAGTTCCTTGGACTTTTCAAGCATTTCAACAGCGCATTTAACAGCCATTTTTGGGTGTTCCGAATTTTCTACAGGAGCACCAAAAATAACCAGTATGGCATCTCCGATAAATTTATTTACAGTTCCTTTATAATCAAATATTATAGGAATTATTTCGCCAAAGTATTCATTTAATATGGAACTTACTTCTTCAGGTTCAATGGTATCAGAAATAGTAGTAAAATTTCTTATGTCGGCAAACAAAACACTTATATCTGCGTGTTTTCCACCAAGTTTTGCACTGTCAACATCGGAAAGTATTACGTCAAGAATGTCTTTTGACACATATTTTGCAATTAAATTTTTAATTTCACTCTTTCTTCGATTTTCAATAAAATAATTGTAACCATAACCAATCAGCATGCTGCAAAATATAAAAATTATCGGCGTTATAGCATCCAGAGCATAGTTTTTAGGATAAGCAACAAAAAGACAAAATGAAAAATAAGACAAAGCAAGTATTATCGACAATATAGCACTGTATAAAGCAGGAAGGGTTAAAACTATCAGAACTGTCAGCACGGTTATAATTGAAATTACAAGCAGCTTTACAGCTTTTGAAGGCATTTTGATAAATTCATTATTTAAAAAATTATCAATTATTGTTGCCTGAATATAAACTCCCGGATAATCAGCCGCTACCGGTGTTGATTTTACATCTTTCAAAGCTGTAGCAGTAACCCCTATAATGACAATTTTATCTTTTAAATCTTCTTTTGTAATTATAGAGTGTTTTCCGCTTTTCAAGTTATTATAAGAGTCAATAATTTTGTATGCGCTTATGGTTTTATAAGGATAAACATTGGATTTATCAGATGCTTTATACCACTTAATATAGCTAAAACTGCCGCTTTTATCTGAATATAAAGGAATATCAACGGGATTTTTGCCATAATCGTCCGATGCAAAATATTTTTCAGAAAGTTTATATTGCGAATGCGGATATAATTTATTGAAAACAGCTAGTGCCAAAGAAGGGTAATATACGTTTTTATAATAAAAAACAGGTTCTGCTTTTCTTATAACTCCGTCAGTATCAGGATTTGACAATACAGAACCCAATCCTGATACTGAATCTGCAACCTCATTAAGTGTATAACTGCTATTATAATACTCTGAATTTGTAATAAATCCTGCATTTCTTTTATCGTTAACCTGTGTAGAGAATTTTTCTTTGAAAACCTTTTCAGTTTCTTCAGGATTAATATTATCAGAATTAATAAAAAAAGCTTTTTGCTTGCTAAAAAATATTCCTGATACAACTTTATCTATTTTTGAAAGCCTTTTAAAGAATTCCTCATCATCATTTTTATTGCCATAAGAAGAAATTATCGAATCAAAAGCTATAATTTTTGCCTGACCGTAATTTTCAAGATATTCAAATATATCTGTGTAATTAGTCCTTTTCCATGGCCATCTTCCGATTTTATTAATCGACTGATCATCAATGGCGACAACAATTATATCCTTTGAAGGGTTAGTTTTGGCTGTTATTTTAACCAAAAAATCATAAGCTTTATCTTCTAAAAAGTTTTTTGAAAGGTTATACGCAGACCAGAACAATATAAAGCTAAATATAATAAGGACAATAACATTATAAATGTTGCCAAATTTGTACCGAGGATTCAATTTAGCTTACTCCGGTTTCTGTACATACCATATTTTCTTCACTGCTTGCATTAAAAGTCTTTTCAGGCAAGCTTAGTTCGGTGTCATCTTCATCTGATTCGGAATCTAACTCATCGTCAAATTCTTCAGGAGCAGGCGCTAATTGTCCTTTCAGGTAGAATATTCCACCAAATATGCTTGATGATAAAATTATTCCAAACCAGAAAATACTAAAAATTAAAGCATCTGATTCTTTAACGCCGGCAAACGACAGAAAATAAATATAAGCCCATTCTCTTGGTCCTATACCGTTAAATGCAACCGGCAAGAAACCTGCCATTGCCGCCATTGAATACGCCATAATATAATATCCCAAAGGAACTTTAATTCCCATCGCGCTGCCTATAAGCATATGGATTGCCAAGACAAGCATATGATACATTACAGACCAGTAAACTGCTTTTACAACAAGCTTGGGGTTTGACCAATAAGCCCTTACATCCCTAAGCATAGTCCTTACCCATTTTTTTCTCTTGAAATACTTCATCCAAAAAGAAGGAAACGCAGGGGTAACTATAAAAATTAAAACTGTTAGAGCACTCATTAATATTTTAAAAATCGCAGGAACAGGGTTTCCTATAGGCGTAAATAATGCAATAGTTCCTATCCAAACTATAATTACCACGCCTGAATATCTTTCTGCAAGCACTGAATATATTGCAGGAGCTTTTCTGCTCTGAAGATCGTGTTTGGAAAGATAATAAGCTTTTGAAATATCTCCACCAACTGTTGTCGGTAAAAACAAATTAAAGAACAGACCAACAAAATAATAATCTATATATTCTTTTAATTTATTGCTAAATCCTGCGTTATTAGCTATTAATTTCCATTTATAAGCATTTAAAACCTGACTGACTGTATAAATTACTACACCAATAATTAAAACAGTATGGTCTGTGTTAACTAAAGACTTTATAATTTCATGAAAATCAATCCTCGTAAAAAGAACTGATAAAATTGTTATGCTAATAGCTATTCTTACAAATAAATTAAGTAATTTATTACGTGTTTTTATAGTCATATTTTATATTTATCTTATTTTTTATTAAATTCTTACCCTGAGCAAAAACCCTGCTTACAATATTACATGAAAAAATGATTTTGTGGAACTTAGTTAGTTTTTCATTACTTTATATCAATTATTTCCTTTAAAGCCGCAGGGATGTAATTTAATAATTCTGAAGCCGTAAGGGAATATTCCGTAAGTTCTTCTACGGCAATATCCGCAGTTAATCCATGCAGATAAACTCCCACAATTGCCGCATCTTTTAAATCCAGGCCCTGAGCCACAAACCCTGCAATCATTCCTGCAAGCACATCACCGCTTCCGGCTGTTGCTAATCCTGAATTTCCTGTTTGATTTATGTAAATATTTCCGTTAGGCTCTGCGATAACGGTCTTTGCTCCTTTTAAAACCACTATTGTATTAAATTTTTGAGCAGCATCGCGGGCAAATTTTATTCTATCTTTAAGTATTTTCTCGACAGGGACTTTCATTAATCTCGAAAGTTCTTTAGAATGGGGAGTTATGATTGAATTTATCGGGAGAAAAACATCTTCTTTTATAGCAAGGCAGTTAAGGGCATCCGCATCAACAATCAGGGTTTCCCCTCTGTCTGTCAACTGTTGTATAAACTGTGAAACAAATTCAACAGTAGATTCTTCTGTTCCAATCCCTGGACCTATAAGGAAAACATCGGCATCTTTGCTTTTGTCAAGAGCTTTCTCCAATGCTTTTTGAGAAATAGCCTTTTCTTCAGTTTCTTCAAGAGGAATACATACTATTTCTGGAGCCATAGAAGAAATTATAGGAACAACACTCTGCGAAGTTGCAAGAATTGAGTAGCCTGCACCAACTTTTAAAGAAGAAAGGGAACTCATGTAAGCGGCTCCGGTCATTCCTATACTGCCGGCAACATTGAATACCTTGCCAAAAGTTCCTTTATGGCTATCTTCAATCCTCATCGGCAGGGAAATATGAACATAATGTTCTGTTATAAGGTAAGTATTATAATCTTTTCCGTCTGTTAAAGTTTCAGGAATTCCTATGGGTACAATAATTACCTCTCCGGCATGCTCAGCGCCAGGGTAGCTTATCAGTCCATGCTTTAATGCATGAAAAGTTACAGTATAGTCAGCAACTATCGCTGTTCCCAATATTTCGCCTGTATCCGCATTTACTCCGGAAGGCACATCAACTGACACTATAAAACCTTCTGCATATTCATTAATAGAGTTTATTATGTCTTTTATATTGCCTTTAACCTCGGTATTTAAGCCTGTCCCTAAAATTGCATCAACTATTATTGTAGATGCTGAAATCATTTGTTTTAATTTTTCAAGGTCAATTTCATCCAGATAAACAATTTCAGTAAAATTTTCCAGGATATCATGGTTTATAAGGGCTGAGCCGGATAAATTATCTTTTCTAAACAATGAAACAGCTGTTGTTTGAATATCATTTTCTATTAAGTGCCTTGCTGCAACAAAGCCATCACCGCCATTATTTCCTTTTCCGCAAATTACAAGAACGCTTGCTGATTCATCTTCTATTGTGTCTATTATTTCAATAACCTGATCATATACAGCCCTGCCGGCGTTTTCCATAAGCAAAATGCCGGGGATTTTAAGTTCTTCAATAGCTTTTTTATCAACTTCCCTCATTTGATTTCCTGAAAGAATTTTTAACATAATTTATCTCCTGACTTTACTTTTTTAAAAAAACATAAGGGCGAGCGAGTCCGCGTAGCGGACGGAAAGCGAACCCAAGAATCCGAACAAGTCCCCCCTTGAGGGGGAATTTAGGGGGGTGCTGAAAAATTCATCTGACACTTGACTTTATCCCCTAATTTAAAAAAGAGGAAAAACTTTATTTTCCTCTTTCTATAATATTAAGTTTTATGAAATTTTTAAAGGTACTTTTCTATACTACTAATTAAGGTAGATTTTTGCATAAGTCCTACTAATCTTTCGACAGCTTCACCGTTTTTAAAAATTA
The DNA here is from genome assembly GCA_001784535.1 of Candidatus Melainabacteria bacterium GWA2_34_9. Classification (GTDB taxonomy): domain Bacteria; phylum Cyanobacteriota; class Vampirovibrionia; order Gastranaerophilales; family UBA9971; genus UBA9971. Next base: position 11,547 of record MFRJ01000109.1, on the reverse strand, counting down.
ATACGCTCGGAATTCCGCTTATACTATACTCTTGAGCTGTACGGACGTTCTCATCTGTATTAACTTTAACAACTTTAAGACGTCCATTATATTCTTCTGAAATTTCATCTATTACTGGGGCAATTTTTCTGCAAGGTCCACACCATGGAGCCCAAAAATCCACAAGAACAGGAACTTCTGATTTCTTCACATCTTGTTCAAAATTTGCATCATTTACTTCTAACGCATTTGACATAATTATCTCCTTAATCATTTGGTTTTTATTTTAAATTCTATCCGAGTTTTTTATTATAAGATATTTAATAACAACTATTTTATAATAAGAAAATAAAAGCGCAATTCACATAAGTTTTAATTTTTATGGTTTTTAGAATGAAAAAAATAAATTTGACCTTAACAGATAAATACATCACAAAACAGCTTATAGAAACATTTTTATTGGGTGTTGTAGTTTTTACATCTCTTATGTTTGCATCAGATCAGTTTTTATATCTAGTAAAACAAATTTCTACTTATGGAATTCCTTTTAGTACCGCCATAAAAACAGTTATACTTCAGCTTCCTTATATTGTTGTTTTTACTATTCCAATGGGAATACTACTTGCAACAATATTGACTTTTAACAAACTCAGTATTAATAGTGAACTCACAATAATGAGGGCTTGCGGAATAAGTTTAACAAGACTGGCTCTTCCTGTTCTGATTTTTAGTTTTTCACTGGCTGTCTTTAGTTTTATTGTAAACGAATTCATAGTTCCTGCTGCTAACATGAAAGCTAAAAACCTGATGATGGAAGCATTAGCGCAAAAGAATCTTCCCGATGGAAAATCAAACTTTTCATTCCAAGAACTTGACGAAAATAAACAAATTAAAAGACTTTTTTACATTAATAATTATGAACATAAAAAACTGGAAGGTGTTACAGTTTTAGACCTGTCAAAACCTGATGTAATACAGGTTGTTCAGTCAAAATACGGCTCCACAAATCCTTCCTACTGGGGCTTTGATGAAGGTGCCATTTATACAATTTCTTCGTCAGGCAAAGTTATGAATACTGCTGTCTTTAATAATTTAAAGCTATATAATAATTTAAACCTTTCCGAAATGCAAAATGACCATAAAGCAAGGGAGCTTAATTTCTTTGATCTTGCTAAGTACATAAAAACAAAAGCTAAAGACATTGAACCCCAGCAAGTTGCTTTGCTTAAGGTAATGCTTTATGAAAAAATTGCCCTGCCTATAACTTCTTTTCTGATTGTAATAATCGGAATTCCGTTAGCTATAAGCCCTCCGCGTGCAAAAGTTAACAGAGGGCTACTGTTTAGCATTATTGTGATTTTCTGTTATTACATTATAAGAGCTGTTTCATCTTCTCTTGGCGAAGCTCAAATACTTGAACCTTTTATTGCGGCATGGCTGCCTAATTTTATAGTTTTATCACTTGGCACTTTTTTGTTCTACAGAAAAGCTTATCTGATTTAATAAAACTGCTTCTAAGTCTTTTGTATTAAAAATATCAAGATATTTATACTTTTTGTCTATCTAATTATTTAGAAAAAATTAGATAGCAGAGGTATTTATTTTGTAGAAAATTAAGTGTATTTTATGTGTTCCTAAGTTGTTTTTATGCCCCACTTAAATTTGTTTTCGGAGTTATTCAAATATGAAATATTTAAAGGGTATAAAAATTCCGAAAACAGAAATATAAGCCGAGGACGATAAGCAGTATAAAAGATTTTGAAAGGAAAATGAGAAATGCATGACGAATCTTGTAAATGCGGAGAACAACAATGCCAATGTGGTGATAAAGTCAGACAACAACATCATGAAGAACATTGTCATTGTGAAGAAAAATTTCTAAAACTGGCTGATGAAGCATGGATGGAAATTTTAAAAGAAAAAATTAAAGCTGAAGTTGAAAAAGAACAAGGCGAAAGTCTTGGAAAACTTGCTGAAATAATAGCAAAAACAAACTGTGAAAAATGGAAACATAAAATTATGATCAAATCAAAATGTGAAGAATACAAAAATACTCTTAAAGAATTCTTTTCATCTAAGTATTAATTTTAAAAATTTTCTAAATTGTATTAAAAGGGAATGATTCAAAAATATAATTATTTATAATTAAAGAGTTACAAAAGGAGGCTTTTATATGAAAGTACAAATTATTCCCGGATGTATCGCATGTGGCGCATGTGTTTCAATAAATCCTGATATCTTCGATATGGATGAAGTTGCACATGTAAATCAGTCAAAAGTAGCCGGGCATGAAGATGATTGCAGAGCAGCCGCTGAAGCATGTCCTGTTCATGTAATTAAAATTATTGATTAAGGCTTAAAACACTCAACATACAAACTTATAGACGGGTGCAGATCAAAATCCGATAACCTGAGTTCAGGATCGGAAGATTGTTTGTACCCGCTATGTTTTATGTTAACAAAGCCGGCTTCTTCAAGTTTCCTGGATAATTTTTCATAGGTAAAACCATTTGTATGAGCAATATAAGGTTTGTTTAAATCTTTTAAAGATACAGCCCATTTAATAAATTCTTCTTTATCAAGCGTTTCAAATTTTTCTTTTACTGCTCTGTCGTCCACCTCAGGACCGCCTATTTGATTTTGATAGCTGACAAATGTATTTACAAGCATCGCCCCGATATTATTCTTTTTTAACCATCTAAACCAATCTGCGTCATCTCGTTCATAGGCATCAAACGCAAGCTGTGCATCAGGACAGCTTATCCTAAAAAGCCCACCCGGCTTCATGCATCGATATATTTCTTTTAACAAATTTTCAAGATGATGATCTTCTATATGTTCGATACAATGTGAACAAAAAGCTTTTGTAATAACATTATCTTCCAATGGCAAGGGTTCTATTGTCCTTAAATCCCTATAAAACGTCGCAAATCTATAACAATCAAGGGTTTTCCAACCGGGTTTCTTCCATTTGCCTGAACCAATATTTATATTCAACTCTCCACCTGTATATTCTTCAGGCATACTGTATTGAACTTCGTTTGAAACTAACTCATAAATTTCAGGGAATAATTGTTTATATGAATCTAATGCAAGAAAATGAACTTTACAGTCTTCATTAAAAAATCTCATTATATGACGTGTAATATCTTCAACAATATTTGTAATTAAAATTTTTGGATTTCCAAACTCTTGAGAAAAATCAACCGCTTCAAAAGTTATTCTTAAAATATCCAAACTTGGATCAAAAACAATAATATTTCCTTTATAATCATCCGCAAATCGTTTTAATGTATATCCAAGACCTAAGCCGTAAATTACTGTTATATCTTTGCTATTATTCCTGCTTAGACTATTTAAAAGATCTATAGCTTCATTAATCGGGTCTATTTGATCATGAATAAGTATATTATTGTATAAAAGGTTTATACTTGATGAATTACTTTCAATAAATTCTGCATACCCATGTGGTTTGTTATGATTTAATATTTTTCGTGCCAAAAAACTATTATATCTGCTGATTTGATCTAAATTTTTATTTAAACTGCATTCTGCTGACTGCATTTTTCTTCCCTTCGCTTTATTTTTTATATTTTAAAAAATTATTCTGAACTTTCAATCATATAAAACATTTAAATTAGGTTAATTAATTAAAAATGTTTTTTATTCTATACTGGTTATATAAATTATAAAGAGGAATTAAAATATTGATAAGCGCTAAAGAAGCACTTAAAAAACTTATTGAAGGCAATGAAAGATTTTTTTCAGGAAATCTTGAGAACCCGAACAGGTGTAACATAAGACGCGGAGAACTTCTTGGGGGACAAACACCTTTTGCGGCTATTCTTAGCTGTTCTGATTCAAGAACCCCCGGGGAAATTGTATTTGATCAGGGGCTTGGTGATCTTTTTGTAGTCAGGGTTGCGGGAAACATACTTGCTGAAGAAGTTATCGGAAGTCTTGCTTATGCAGTTAACGACCTTGATGTAAATCTTGTTATAGTAATGGGGCATGACCATTGCGGAGCCGTTACAGCAGCTTTAAATGACGATAATAAATGTATTTATGTAAAAAGCCTTATTGATAAAATAAAACCACTGATTTCAAGTCATAATACAATTGATGATCTTGAAAAAATAACCAAAAGAAATGTTAAAAATGTAGTTACTCAGCTAAAAAATCTTAATGTGGTTTTTAATAACAAAATTTCCGGCGGAAAACTGGAAATTATCGGCGCATATTATGATCTTGAAACAGGAAAAGTTGATTTTTATACTGATCACTAAAATTCAAACTGATACTTTTTACTTTTTTTTTTATTAGGTGTATTCTAAAAAATATAGAGTCTACACTATAAAAAAGGAATATTTGCTATGACTGAATATGTTTTTATGGATGGTGAATTTGTACAGGAAAGTAACGCAAAAATTAGCGTAAGAACTCACGCTTTTCTCTATGGAACTTCAATATTTGAAGGCATCAGAGCCTACTGGAACGAAGAAGAAAAACAAATTTATATTTTTAGAATGCGCGAACATTATGAAAGAATTCACAGAAGCGCAAGAATTATGCACATGAAGCCTGCTTATTCCGTAGATGAAATGTGCGATTTGACAGTTGAATTATTAAGAAAAAACGCTCCTGAAACTGATACCTACATAAGACCTACTATATATAAAAGTGCTCAGGCAATCGGACCTAAACTTACCGGACCTGATTCATTTCTGGTATTTACATGCCCCCTCGGACTTTATGTTGACATTACAAAAGGTTTAAGTGTTTGTGTATCAAGCTGGAGAAGGCTTGATGATAATATGATTCCTCCAAGAGCTAAAGTTGGCGGAGCTTATGCAAACACAGCCCTTATCATAACAGAAGCTATAAACGCAGGATATGACGAAGCATTAGTACTTTCAAGCGAAGGTCATGTTTCTGAAGGAAGCGCAATGAATTTTTATCTTGTTGAAAATGGCAAGTTAGTTACTTCACCGATAACTGATAATATTTTAATCGGAATTACAAGAGATGCTGTCAAACAAATTGCCCAAAACGAATTTGGTCTTGAAGTTGTAGAAAGACCTATCGACAGGACAGAATTATACATCGCTGATGAAGCCTTCTATTGCGGAACCGGAGCACAGGTTAGCCCGATAACTAAAATTGATTCAAGACCTGTAGGCGACGGCAATGTCGGTCCTATAACCAAAAAAATTCAGGATTTATATTTTGAAATCGTAAAAGGCAAAGTCGATAAGTACAAAAACTGGTGTACTCCTATTTATGATCGTTAATTTTATCGGATTATGCGTAACAAACCTTTATAAAGCCCTTAAATGTATTTTTTCGGGGAAGATTAACCTAAAAAATACTATTTATCAGGCATCTGTAATAGGCTATGACTCATTGCCCATAGCTTTAACAATTTCTATGGTAGCTGGAGCTGTTTTATCACTTCAGGTTTCGCAGCAGTTTATGCTTACCGGTGCTGATTCTTATATCGGAGGGCTAATTTCTTTAGCTATTACAAGAGAAATGGCTCCTGTGTTTGCGGCTCTTGCAATAGGTGCGAGAGCCGGTACTGCTATGACAGCAGAAATCGGTAATATGAGTGTTACTGAGCAGATAGATGCTTTAAAAGTATTAAAAGTTGATCCTATTGGTTATCTTCTTGTGCCAAGACTATTGGCGGGAATTGTCATGGTTCCGCTGGTAACAATAATTGCAGAATTTATAGGCATTATAGGAGGGATGTTTGTTGCCAACAATACGGTAGCTTTGCATCCTTACATGTATATTAAATCTGTATGGCTTTATTCAAGCACTTATGATATCAAGTCAAGTCTTGTAAAAGCTGCTGTGTTCGGTATTTTAGTCACTGTCATCTGCGTAACTCATGGTTTGCAAACAAAAGGCGGTGCAAGGGAAGTGGGGCTTTCCACAACTAAAGCTGCCATTTGGACAGCCGTTGCAATTCCAGTTTTTGATCTTTTATTAAGCTGGATGTTTTTCGCTTAAGCTTTTTTGCCTTTTACCACTTTCTTTACCCAACCAACTAAATCTAAATCTTTAAATACAGTGTCTGCACTAACATATTGTTTAGCGGAATATTTTTGATCTGTCCACTTATAAAGAAATTTATCAATAGCAGTATCCTTTTTATCGTTATTGTATGTCATCAATATATGGCCGGAATATGTCCGTTTACCCGTAAGGCCGGGAATCATAATATCTATACTTTGATTAGGATTGGCAATAACCAGAGCATCTTCAGGCGGCAGCGCTTCCAACACTTTGAAGCCGTCGTATAATTTATTCGGAATATAAAAAAGATGGGATGATAGTTTGTTGACAGGCCGGCTATTCTTATATATTGATGAACTTAAAGTCGCCAGATTCGGGATCAGATAAATAAATAAAATTATAATCCCGTTTTTTATATGAAGCTTAGACCTCAACCATTCCAATGTATAGGCCACAATAATTGCCGCGAAAATATACATAAGCGAGGAAAAAAAGCGAAATCCAGCAACGGGTAATAAACGATGAATGGGGAGCAAGTATCCCGCCAGGCTGATTATCAATATATTCACGCTTAGCGTTTCTGCGATATTCCTTTTCTTTCGTAAATAGTGAAATAAACCTATAATTGTTGTTATGCCTAGAGTGCCAAACGACATTACAAATAAAACAGGATCCTCGTATAAAAGTTGTAACTGTCCCAGATTCTCTTTTACATCCCAATCAAGCGCATATGAAAAAAGCGGGTCGTTTTTTAAGTAAATAAACAGATAGAGCATCAAAAGTAAAGAAGGCAGTACTATCGGTAAACCAATCAAGATCCAGTTGATGAAATATCGGACTCTGTCTGTTTTCGGCATGCGTAAAATAACAATTAATCCGGCTGCAGCAAGCATGACAATAGTTCTGATACTGTTTGAAATACTGATAAAAACAAACAGGAAACCCAGCAGTAAAAGTGTAAAAAAATGGACTTTACCCAGTTTATTTATTGTTAGATTTACGGGAAATTTGTTATCAAACAAACTTTTAAGAATTTTGACTAATAAAATAAAACAAAAAACTACCAACAGATTACGGACTAACTGATCCGGAATATTACCAAACCGCGTAAATACAGTGTTTGCAGTTCTGAATATACGCATTGACGTCAAAGTGACATGACCTTCCGTGTTCCCAAAAAAAGGGAAACTGGTTGAAAACAAAAAAATAACAAATGCAAACACCCTCATTCTTCCTTGTTTTGGCAGAGCCATGAGTAATATCA
>MFRJ01000109.1:2500-4268 GCA_001784535.1 Candidatus Melainabacteria bacterium GWA2_34_9 | reverse complement strand
TGAAAAATTCTCTGAGGTAAAATTGTTTACTATCGTCCATCTGCCGTGTGCTCCCTGATAGAATTGGTCTAAATAATAATAAAAATCTTCCCAATAATGGCTGATCCCTATAAATACATGATCGGGAGGACGCCTTAAATATTGAGATATGAGTTTTGTTGAGGATATAGTTGTTACTAAAAAAGAAAGCGTTATAACCAATACTATCTCTTTATAATGCGGTTTTAACCTCTTTACAAAATTCATCGTAAGTTTAAATATATTTTTTATTTTACTACAATAAATCAAATTAAGCTTAAGGGAGCTTTAAAACATAGAGCGTGAAATCGTTCTGGTCATAAATCGGTTGGATGATGTTGGGATAGAGATATTTAGAATATATAGGCTTTTCTTCAGGACCCTGAAAAATCAGAGTAATATTATTGTTCTTTATCAAGTTTTTAACTTCTTCGGTCGTCATTTGCCCGGCAAAGAATTTATCAGTAAGTTTTCTTTTATCCTCCATATTATAAGTATAGCCGTCATGGCCTATAAAACTGGTAGTATGGGTAAATGCCGGCAAATAATTTCCGGTATAAAAGGTGGAGAGAACAACTGTTTTATCAGGAAAGTTATTATTGATGTATGTAAATACATTATTAAGCCTGTTATCAAGATAGACGTTGCCAAAGATGGGCCAGTATTCCTGAATTTGGGATTTAACGCTCCAGGAAAGAGTAGGGTAGGTAAAAATTATGAATAAAATTAAGAAGAATCCTGTAATTTTCGCTCGCGTATGAAATTTTATCCGTATGCGATCTGCGAAAATTTCATATTGCTTCGCGAAGAAATCTATTCCTAAAACTGCCAGTATTGAGAGTGGCAAATACGGTACTCCCTGAATCAGCCTGACATTAGAAATGCCAATTTGCGGGGCAAAGGGAATTGAAAGCAGGGGAAAAAGAAACCAGGAAACAAGAAACGTATCTTTATACTTATAATTACTTAACGCCTTCAATACACCCAGTAGCGCCAAAGGCAGAAGTATGCCAAAAGCAAATGGCAGTTCTTGTATAAGCGGAAACTGCTGGCCCTTTTCCCAGTTAAAGAGCTTGCTCCAAATCAGCGAACTGTTTCCCTGTGAAGCGATGATAAAAACCAGAATAATATTAATTACCCAAAACAGCAGGAGATATAGAAACATTTGATAATGAGGCTTGAGAAAGCTACCGGTGACTTTTTTAAAGTTTTGCAGTAAATATACAACTCCTGATGAAGGCAGAGTAATTAAAAGAATCAAGATGCTTGGCGGATGAACCAGCGCAAGCGGCAGAGATAAAAGAATGGCTAAAATAATCAGATATGGTTTACGGTTTTTGATAAAACTGAGTAGCATGATAACTGTCACGATTAAAAGTATTCCGGCCAACATATGGTGGGGAAGATACGCGGCTCTTCTTATCGGGTCGACAGCTGTCCACCAGTACATATAAGGTACAGTAACGAATTTAGCCCCGTCCGGTATTTTATGCATGACAGGCGCAGCGAATAGAAAAAAGAAATAAGCAAGCCTGGGATAAGGGGTTTTAAGAAAGAAAATAAGTTTAAATACGGCGATAAAAAATACTAAACTGAAAGTTATTCGTAAGAGGTGATAGGTTAAAGCAAAAGAAAGCCCGAGCAGTTTACTTAGGTAGCCGAGCCAGACAAAATAAGAGAAGATGACGGTTGGAGGATGGGGTTCCGAGGTGTAGGGATTACTGGTTAACCAGGCTCCACCGGCTCCTTC
>MFRJ01000109.1:0-2424 GCA_001784535.1 Candidatus Melainabacteria bacterium GWA2_34_9 | reverse complement strand
ATATTACAATACTTTTCTAAATTTGCTATCATCCATTATAAATTATGCCAAAAAAACAATCACTGACTATTTTTTTCCCATTTCTGAACGACTGGGGAACTGTGGGCAGCCTGATCGGGCTGGCGGCGGCAACGGCAGCCAAATTAACCGATGACTTCGAGATCCTGATTATCAATGATGGAAGCAGGAAAGCAGATCGGGAGGCGCTGGGGATGATTATTAATGAAACAATGAAACAAGGCAACAATGTAACAATAAAAAATAGGATTAGAATTATAGATCATGAAACAAACAGAGGCTATGGCGGGGCCTTAATCAGCGGATTTAAGGAAGCAAAAAAAGATCTTATTTTCTATACCGACTGCGACGCTCAATACGATCCCAGAGAGCTGTCATTATTGTTGAAGAGCTTGGATAAAGAGGTCGGAATGGTAAATGGATACAAGATTAAAAGAAATGATCCGTGGTTTAGAATTATTGCCGGCCGCGTTTATCATTATTTAGTCAAGTTTGCCTTCCGATTGCCTATCCGCGATACTGACTGTGATTTTCGGCTAATCAAAAGAGAGGTATTTGACCCCGATGCAGCATCGGGACGCACCGGTGTGCGGCTCTATGAAAATTCAGGTACGATTTGCGTGGAGCTTGTCAAAAAAATACATCATTTCGGCTATAAAATTAAAGAAGTTCCCGTGCATCACTTTTGGCGGACTTCCGGCAAAAGCCAGTTTTTTAATTTCCCAAGGCTTTATAAAACAGGAACAAATTTATTCAAACTGTGGTGGAAGTTGATGATTAAAAGAGACTATTAAAATCATCTCAAACTGGAATAATCTTCTCCATGCCGGTTGGATTTGCTGAGTTTCAAATTCAGAGCTAGAACGTGAAATGCATCGTATATAAATAATAATTAACTATTTATTTAATAAAGGAACATAAGCAACGTGATAATGAAATTTGTCAAGCGTATTTTATCTCATATTACACCTAATTTGATTATTTATTTCTTAATAGCGAATCTGCTTCTTATTTTCTCGAATATTCCATTATTACTTCGCTTTTTGCGTACACCCGAAGGCATGAGTTTCAATTTCAGTCACACATTATGGGATCATGATTACGGACTCTATCGTTCTGCGATTATTCAGGGAAAATCTGGTTTTTGGCTATACCATGATGCGGTAACTTCAGAAAAGACTACTCCTGGAATATTTTATATTTTCTATGTTATTGTTGGAAAATTTGCCTGGTTATTTAACCTCTCTTCTGTAATAGCTTATCATCTTGCACGGATAATTTCAGTAGAGCTTTTTTTTATCTTATTGTATTTTCTTACTAAAATTTTACTTGGTAATTACTATGGATTATGGGCTGCTTTCATTGCGCTTATTAGTACGGTTTCACCCCTGTTTATTTTTAAGGAAAAGTTAGAGGTAGGTTTTGGAGTACCATGGTGGACAAATTTTGGCGCCTTAGAAAGATTAAATTCTTTACCGCATTATATCTTCGCCAATGATTTATTAATAGCGTCTGTTATTCTGATATTATTATTTTTTAAAAATGATCAAGTAAAATATGCGGTTCTAGCAGGAATATTAATTTTTATCGGTGGAATATTTTTTCCGGCTGTATTATCACCCATAGGAATAGCTCTGCCTCTATCTATATTTTTTATTTTCTTACGGAATTTATTTATAAAACCAAAAATAAGACAAAACAAGAAAATATTCATCGGTCTTTATATAATTTTCATATTTTCTTTTCTTTCGCTACTTGCATGTAAGTATCAGGAAAAACAAGGATTCCCCTGGAACGAAACATTTACTTCTTGGCAAGTCAATAGATGGAATTATAGCGAGCCGAATTTTAACTATAATGCCTTTTTTGTTCTTGGTATTCTGCCTATTTTATCTATTCCGGCAATACTTAAAAATCTTCAGTCAGGTAACACGGAATTTATTTTTATCAGTATTTGGTCTATCCTCCCATTAATCCTACTGCCATTTGTAAATATTTTACAAATTCCAAAACTTAGACTGCTTGAAGATTCGCATTTTATCTCATATGCAATATTAGCTTCTCAATCCTTATCTATTATAAATTCCAAATTAAACTTAAAATTCATTAAAAATATCATTATCATTTTCTTATTAATTATTACTATTCAGGTAGAGGTTAATATATTTTTATGGAAAATATCTTTTATAACCGATAATTTTGCTCCTGGACTATTTTATTTTCAAATAGCCGAATTATCTGGAATCAAATATATAGAAGAAGCGATTCCAGCAAATTCTATTATCCTTAGTCAAACATCATACATATTTCCTGCCTATGCTCCGGTTATTAGTTATTGGGGTCATATGGCTCTTACAAAAAATTTTTCTTTAAAACAAGAAAATAGCAGGCTTTTTTTTAGTAATC
>MFRJ01000108.1:4756-8014 GCA_001784535.1 Candidatus Melainabacteria bacterium GWA2_34_9 | reverse complement strand
AATTTTTCCATCTCGCTTCTCTAATAGGGTCAGTAATTTTTTTCGTACCAAACTCTCTATTAATAATATTATTATCATTTGATGAAAAAATAAAGCTTTTTAATTCATTCGTTGTTTTATCAATTCTTCCAGGATTTTTTAAAAATAAAAGCAGACACTCTTCATTTGTGTTCATAAAAAAACTACATCCCCCCGGCAAATTCAAGTCTTTCACTTGTTATATTAAGTTTGCCATATTTGATTATTTAAGACATCCTCCGCGGGATGAGTTTAAAACACTATGATAGGTGTAAACCATCCTATAAAAAGACTATAGGATTTTAATTTAGTAATCTAAATAAAGTAATGAGTTTTTTAGCTTTCTGTGTTTGCAGTAGTGCAGTTAGTTTTGCATAAAGATATTTTTATTAAATATATTGCAAATACTAAATTTACAAGAGCAAAAGAAAGAAGACCGACAATGATTTTAATGCTGTTTGTAGTTATATCTCTTTTTGCTTTTTTAAGTTCCCGTGTAACACTAATGTTTAATTCATCCATTCCTTTTTGTAAATTTTCCTGTGGAAGATTAGGATTTGCTTGTACCATCATTGCCATTTGACTTTTTACTTTATCTGCTTCGTTCATGATTTGGGTTTTTACATCATTTTGAAGAGGTTTAATTGAAAGACTGTAAACTACTGTCATAGTTATAAGTCCTGCAAAGAAAAACATGCATAATACAGAAGATACTCTTGCTGCCCAGACAGCGCATCTGCATTTTGAGTCTTTGCTTTCTTTAGCGGCATTACAAAGGTAAACGCCTCCCATCAGGGCTAAAATTCCTATAAGAGGGAAAATACTTTTTTCTGAAAGTTCTTGAGAAATTATATATACCCACTTCACAACCTTAAATTGGAAAGGAAGTATTATGTTTACAAAATTAACTATCCATGTAATTAAAGTTGCAACACCAAAGACAACAAGTAATTTAGCCAAATATTCTTTTTTAAACATAATCATTTCTCCTTTTGTAATTTTTATTTATTCTAACATATAAATAATCAATTTATAATAAAAATTTTATAAAGGATTTTTAGCGGGAATACCGGTTTTTCTGGGGTATTTTTCAGGAGTAGGCTTTGTTTTTTTGATTAAAAGAAGCTTTCTTTCTTCATTTGAGAGCGTATAATCAGCTATTTTTATGACTTCTCCGCCTAAAATCGATAAAGATTGTTTTGATTCATTAATTTCTTCCTGAAAAGTCTTTGCTTTATATGCTATAAAAAATCCTCCGACTTTAACAAAAGGCAAAGTATATTCCAGAAGGATATTAAGTCTGCTTACAGCTCTTGAAACGGCTATATCAAAAAATTCTTGTTTATTAGGCTGTTTTATAAGTTCTTCAGCTCGTGAATTTATAACTTCAATCCTGTCATTAAGGCCCAATTCTTCAGAAAGCTTAGAAATAAAGTCCGTTTTTTTACCTACAGAGTCAACCGCATAAAGTTTCAAATCAGGATAAGCTATGATTATAGGAACTCCGGGAAATCCGCCACCTATGCCAATATCCAGAACTGTTTTTGAAGAATTTAAACTCAACTCATTTTCTAATAGACCTATAGAAAGAGAATCAGCAAAATGTTTTGAAGCTACTAAATCAAGCTCGGCAGAGCTTACAAGATTGGTATGCTTGTTATATTCATATAGAAACTGCCAGTATTTCTGAAATTGCTCAATCTGTTTAGCTGTCAGATTTATATTAAATTCTTCTGCTTTTTTTATAAAGAGTTCCCAGTTTTCGTTTTTATTTATATTTTTATTCATGTTTTTTTCTTTAATTTTTCTATAATTTTTTTAAAATTATGCTCGCCTATTTCACCCATGACTTTTTTTAATCGCCTGTCTATTTTTTCCCTGCTGTCAGTAGAAATTGTTTTTTCGATAGTTTTTCCTGCAATTATAAAAGCTTTTAAAGCTTTTTCAAAGTGTTTTTCCTGCAAATAAATATCGCCAATATCAAGACAGCTCATAGCTATTTTGTATGCATCGCCTGTTTCTCTGGCAATTGCAAGTGCTTCATGAAAACAATCATTGGCATTTTGATAGTCAAAAGACTCAAAATATATATTTCCAATGTTAGAAAGAGTTTCAAATTGTCCTTCTTTGTTGTTTAGAAGTTTATCAAATTTTAATGACTCTGAATAATATTCTTTTGCTTTGTTTAAATCTTCGCGTTCCTCATAAATTGCTGCCATATTGGCATAAGCAGCTGCTATATTAGGATTTACTTCAATATTATCGGAAATATTGGTATTTTTTAAATAAAATTCCAGTGCTTTGCCTAAATCACCAAGATCATCGTATGCAAGGGCTTTTTTAAAACAAACATTTGCTTTTTGTCTTATATTATTGGATTTTTCAGCTTCTTCAAAAGCTTTTTGATAGAATTTAAGGGCATTCTCAAAATCTTCCCTGTAATCATAAATGTCAGCTATTCCGCAAAATGCTTCAATTTTGGGTTCTATTTCCGTCGTTTCATTTTCAGAACTTAAAATCCTGTAATAGTACATTAAAGCAACATCATGCCGATAACCTTCATTATAAGTGTTTGCTATTGAAATCAAAGTGCGATTTACATTAACTTTATCCTTGAGAATTTCATACAAAACCAGAGATTCTTCAAATTTTTTAGCGGCTTCATCAAATTTTCCGTTTTCATATAAAGTATTTGCTTCGGATTTTAAATTTTGTATTTTTCCTTCAAGACTGTTGGAAGCTTTATTTTCTGCTTTGTCATCTTGAGAAGATTGAACGGAGATTTGAGGATCTGCAAATAATTGTCGAGGCATTTCTTCTTGCGAATCTGAAATAGATTCATTTTCACTTAAAAGAGCTTTTTCTTCTTCCGAAAGTTCAATTTTAAGGTCAGAAGCAATATCAATATTAGTGTTTAGAATATTTTTATTGACATCTTGATTGGCTTTAGCAGTGGTATGAGTAGCTGCCGGATTCTTATGCTCTTGTTTGTCGTCAAGAATGACAGCAGATTCTGTTTCCTTGTTTCCTACAAATAAACTGTCGGTTATGTTAGTGTATAAATATTTAAAATCAGGCTTAAGGTTTGAAAGAGTCGTGGCTTTCAAGTCAGGTAAGGACTTATCGCCATAATTTGTTAAACACATGTAATGATAATACTGTTCTGAGTATAAAAGCTTTCTTGATATAGGGAAAATTCTTTCTTCAAGCTTTTTGGAAATTTGTTCGGAATATATTTCG
>MFRJ01000108.1:0-4706 GCA_001784535.1 Candidatus Melainabacteria bacterium GWA2_34_9 | reverse complement strand
GAAGTCAAATAACTCAATTTTTCAGGAATATTGGAAGTAAAATTTAATTTTTCTAACGTTTCAAGAGTTATAGAATGTCTTATAGTTGTTAAAAAATAAATCGTTTTTAAAAATTCATCGGGAACGGCTTTATAAATCTTTTGATAAATAAACTCTTCAAAGCTTTTTTGTTCTTTAGCATAGTATTCCTGCAATAGATCAAAAGAAGATATTTTTAAAGTATTAACAGCATTTGAAAACCACAAAAGATTTTCAGGATAGCCTCTTGTAACTTGAAAAATTTGCTGTAATCCGCTTTCTGTTTCTATTATTTCATTATCTTTAAGTACTTTAGAGGCTTCTGATTCTTCAAGTCCGCTAAGCCTGATTTCATAAGGATCCGCTTTTAAAGAAGATAACCCTATTTTTCTGCCTGATATAATGATTTTTATTTCCGGTATAGATGACAGAAACTCTAAAAAATGTATTAATTCTTTCTGTTCTTCAGAAGGGTTATCGTTAGTCAGATTTTCAAATCCGTCAATTACAATTAATAAAGGTATATTTATGGTTTTTATAAAATTCATCAGCCTTTCATCAATTGATTGGCTATTTGAAATTTTAAAAGCCCTTTTATATTCAGGATTTTTTATTGCTATTTTTTTTAAATAATTGAATAAAGAGAGGATAATATCATCCAGATGCGTAATGGGCGAGCATTCGTAGTAAAAATTAAGTATATTTTCTTCAAGTGCATACATTAAAGTTTTTATAAATTCTGTTTTTCCTGTTCCCTGAAAACCGTTTATAAAAATCAGCTTTTGGTCGTTAGAATTAAGTGCCTGACAGGTTTCTTTTATATATTCATTTCTGTTAACAAGATTATATAAAGCTCCTTGTGGCATATCATTTTTAAAAACACTTTTAGCTTCTTCAATAGTGCTTATTGGAGAAGTCAGTGCTTTTATGAAAGTTTCTTTTATAAAAATTGTATTGTTCATATTTTTTATTTTATCCCATGTTTAATTTTAGGGATAGACAAAAGATTAATTTATAGGCAATTTTATTGTAAAGACGCTTCCGCTGCCCTCTTCGCTTATTACGGATATAGTTCCGTTATGGCTTTCAATAATCTGTTTTGAAAGATAAAGCCCCAAGCCTGTTCCTACCTGCCTGAATTTTTTGGCGTAACTTTGATATTTATTAAATAATGTTGATATTTCTTCTTGAGAAATCCCTTTTCCGTTGTCAATAAAGGAAATTATAACTGTATCATCCTTAAGTCTTGAAGAAATAATTATTTGACCGTATTCACCGGTATAATTTATAGCATTTGAAAGCAAATTAATTATTACACGTTTTATTTCAAGACTATCCGCAAATAAATCCAGCGTGTCTTCTTCAAAATCAAAGTTTATTGTTTGTTTTTTGTCACCGGCAAGGTATTTTATTTGATCATGGCAATTTTTTATTAAATCATTAACATTAAAATAATGTTTTTGAATAGTTACGCTTTTATTTTCGTATCTGTAAGTAGCAAGAAGGTTATCCACCATTCCAAACATATATTTATTTGAATTAAGTGTTTCTTCAATAATATCTTTTTGGCTGCCATTTACTTTTCCGAATTTTTCGTTAACAAGCATTTCTAATGCTCTCATTTGAGCGCGAACAGGTGTTTTTAAATCATGTGTAAGCGTTGCTACAAAAGTTTCTTTTTGTTGTTCAATTTCTTTATGAGCGGTAACATCCCTGAGAATTAAAACATAACCCTCAACTTCGTTTAAAGAAGGGTTTATTTCCGAACAGTTTATTTCAAGAAACCTTATTTCTTTATTTTTGCCGGTATTTATTTCAAGACAAAAGTCCATATACTTGTCGCTTGATTTAAGACATTGTTTTATAGGATAAAAATCTTTGTCATGTCCGGCTATACAACAAAAATCACGATTAATTACTTCTTCTTTCGGCAAGTCCAGCCATTTTGAAAACAATTCATTGCATGAAATTATTTCAAAAGAAGAGTTTAAAATTACAATCCCGTCTGCTGAAAATTGAAAAACAAGATCAAGAACTTCTTTTTCGGCTTTCAATTCGTCTTGAAGGTCTTTAATTTTTAGTATGCTTAGGATTCTGGCTTTTACTTCCTCTATTTTAAAGGGTTTTGTAATATATTCATAAGACCCTAAGTCAAATCCTTTAACTATATCGCTGGTTTGATCAAGCGCACTGACAAAAATAACAGGAATATCTTTTGTAGAAGTTTTTGTCTTAAGGTGTTTAATCACATCAAAGCCGCTCATCTCCGGCATCATTACATCAAGAAGAATTAAATCAAACTTTTCTTTTTCAACTAAATCAAGCGCTTGTTTACCACTGTGTGTAACGACAGAACTTTGTCCTATTTGCTCTAAAGTTTCCTTTAAAATTTCTGTGTTCATAGGGTTGTCATCAATTATTAATACTTTATGCCATTTGTATTTTGTTTCAAAAACTTCTTTTTTTGTTGTTTTGATTGCAGAAGTAGAAGTATTTGTTATTGGCAATGAAACAGAATTTAAATTTGTAAGTTTTTCATTTTTAGAATAATTTACAGGATTTAAAAAGGTTTCGATATTATTAATAAAAACAGAAACGTCTATCGGTTTTGAAATAAAGCCATGACAGCCTGCATCAAATGCTTTTTCTTTGTCGCTTTGCATTACTCTTGCCGTAAATGCAATTACGGGAATATTTTTTGTTAACGGATCTTCTTTTAAAATTTTTGTTGCTGTTAAACCGTCCATGCCTGGAAGATTTAAATCCATAAGAATCAAATCAGGTCTTTTTATTTTAGCAAGTTTTATTCCATCGGCAGCATTTTCTATTTTTATGGCAGAATGACCGGCGTTTTCTAACAATTCACCAGCCATTTCCATATTCATAACATTATCTTCAATGATTAATATATTTGCCATTGATAGTTTTTGTATCCTTAATATTTTTATTTAAAATTAAATTTCAATTTAGTATTTTAATATAAAAATATCATAGAGTATAAAAATATTATAGATTAATGAAAGAGTTTATTTATTAATATCAAGATTTATTTTTGGCAAATTGGAACTCCAATTATTGAATTTTTCTAAGCTTTGATTTGATTTAGCAGCTTTTGGATCTTTAATTAAATTATGTTTAACTAAAAATTTGTTTACTTTATCTGCTAAAGGAGTTGCAATAACCGGAGCTAAATAACGGAATGCAAAACTAAACGCTAATAACGGAATCAATGAATGATGCAGACCGACTTTTGATAATTTTTCTATTTTATCAGGAGATAAACCTTGTTTTTCAAGAACTTTTTCAAATCTCGGAATAAAAGGTTTTTCGAATTTGTTTATTGCTTCTTTGACCGCATAACCTGCGCTTACTCCAACGGCTCCACAGAAAAGATTATTAATGAATAAAGGTGTTTTTCTTTCTTTTGGAATATCTTTATTGTTCAGTATGCTTTGAGCATAAAATCCTGTTATCCAAAGACCCAATATACCGGGAAGATGTTTTTGAAGTTTATTAAGCCTGAGTATTTTTTCACCCGACTTGGTTGTTAGTTCTTTAGACAAATAGTCTTCACATTTACGCACTGCCTTGGTTTGTTCAAGGAGTTGAATAGGCTTACTCAATACTTTGATGGAAACATTGTCTATTGCTTGTGATATTGTTCCTATATTCATATCTACACCTTACCTTTACTATCAGGAGTTACCGCGGTTTTTGGCTGTAAAGGCAAAGGAGGAGCTGCTGCCTGTTTGGGCTTTTTGTCAAGAAATTTGTGTACAATAGGCGGAACCATTGCAAATAATGCCATTGCTTCTAAAGGAGCAACTACAAATCTTGGGACATAATTAAATAAATACTCTGCGACTTTGTATTTGTTTGAACCCGCTGCAGGGAAGCCATTTTTTAGAACATTATTCTTTGCCAGTTCTCCAAGATGTTTTGTTGCTGCGGCAATAGGTATAAAAGCCGCTGCTGTAAATGCAAATCCTATTATTCCTGTTGCAATGGATTTTGCCGCTGCGTATTTTCTGTCATCTTTAGGAGGACCGGGAACAACCATTATGCTTGCAGGTCTTATAGTAGTAGATAATCCAAGGACAAAAGCAGCTTCAACTAAAGCGGGATTAGATGATGCCATTCCAATTATTTTTTTTGAAAATTTACTTGCAAATGACCATTCAGGAACTTTCTCGGCTAGCATTCCCCAAATACCGCCAGAAACTTTCTTTTCCAGATTTAAAGCAGCTGAAGGATTGGCAGAGAAGCCAATTTTGTTGTTCCTCAAATACCCGGAATTGTTTGTTAGTAATTTGTTACTAACACCTTTGTTAAGGTTAATTTCCATCACTTTCCCCTTGTGTAGTTTATTGCATGTTTTATCTCGTGTAATTACTTACATATGATATAAAAACTCTGAATAAAAAAGTTGACATGTAAGATATACTTTTTGATACAAAAGTTTACTTTGGTAATTGAATTTTGTGACAAGTTGTATGGATAATAGGATTGTCATGTTGAGCGAAGCAGGGAACCCACTTTTTTGATTGAATATCAAAAAAGAAGGGGGGAGATCTGTTCATTTTGAAATTGTAGCTATATTTGCAAGCCGAACAGATTCTTCGGGCTAAAGCCCTCAGAATGACATTTTTAATATCCTTTATAATTGCATTTTATTTATTATTTGTTGA
>MFRJ01000107.1:3621-5440 GCA_001784535.1 Candidatus Melainabacteria bacterium GWA2_34_9 | reverse complement strand
GGCAAAAAGTATGTTGGAAAATCTTTCTGTAGTTGGTTTTGCCGGACCGGGAGATGCATTAGAAAATTTTAAAAACGTTAAAAAAACTATTAATTTAATAAGAGAATATGATTCTGATACTCTCTTTTGTCTTTCCACCAACGGGCTTTTGTTGCCTGATTATGCAGATGATATTATAAATATCGGCATAACGCATTTAACTGTTACCATTAATACTGTTGACGAGGCTTTAATCCCGCAGATTTATGAAAAATTTCATTATAAAGGTGAAAATCTTTCTCCTGAAGAAGCTGCCCCAATTTTAATACAGAACCAGCTTTCAGGATTAAAAAAGCTTTCTTCGGCAGGATTGGTCTGCAAAGTTAATATTCTTTGTCTTGAAGGAATAAATGAAAACCATATAGAAAAAGTTGTCAAAACTGCCAAAGATCATGGCGCATTTATGACTAATATAACTAAATTAATTCCTGCAAAAGGCTCTAAATTTGAGAATACAAGCCCTATTGATGATAAAAAACTTATGGAACTTAGAAAAAAATGTTCTGTTCATATAAAGCAAATGTATCATTGCAGGCAGTGCAGGGCGGATTCGGTAGGGCTGTTATCTTAGGCAAAACAAAACGGGTATTAATTTAATACCCGTTTTGTTTTATTTATTTTCTTGATTTAGATGTTTTTATTAGTTTCCCAGGATGTTTTTAAGTGTTGTGCTTTTTGAGCAACTACTTGGCAATCATATACTGCATTGCCTGAGTAAGGAACGCTAAGTGTAGCAGCTAAATAAGGCATTATTGCTTTATAATTAGAAGGATTCATACTTGAAGCTGCTCTATATAGAGAATCAACTCTCTCTTGAATTGTTGCTTTATCTGTAGTCGCATCACCTGTTAATGTATAACCAAGGGTTGAGGCTGCATTTTTATAAGTTTCATTGTCTTTAGTTGATGTAGTTGCTTTTATTTCAG
Organism: Candidatus Melainabacteria bacterium GWA2_34_9; assembly: GCA_001784535.1. Classification (GTDB taxonomy): domain Bacteria; phylum Cyanobacteriota; class Vampirovibrionia; order Gastranaerophilales; family UBA9971; genus UBA9971. The sequence continues at coordinate 4,475 of MFRJ01000107.1, read as the reverse complement.
CTGATTTAGTTTCAGTCGCTTTAGTTTCAGTCGCTTTAGTGTTTAACTTAGCAAAATCTGCTTCGTTTTTTATTTCATTATCTTTTGCTAAACCTGCTTTAGGCTCTATGTCAAGTGCTTTTGCAACAAGACCATCAAGATATTTTTCTCCGTCTTTTCCAGTGGTTCCTTGAGAAGGAGCCTCCTCTGAATCGGAAGTTTCAAAGTTATCGCCTTTTAAAAGTGATATTAATTGTTTTAAAAGGTTAAGGACACTTGAATTTTGATCAACAGAAGAAGGTTTTGTTGGTGCACCATATTTTGCTATTAATTCAGCTTTAGTTGAGCCACTTTGTGAAAGATAAGTGTCAGGATCAACACTTGCATCAGGTTTTTGTTGAAAAATTGAAACAGGTTTTTGGGGATCACCAAATTTTGCTTTTAATTCAGCTTTTGCTTCTTCAAGGGAAATGCCATTTTTTGTAGCATATTGTTGCGCATAAGTGTTTGGGTCAACGCCCGGAGTTGGTCTGTTTGAAATTGCGTTTACTGACATGAATAAGTCCTCCTTTTTAGATTGAAATAATTAGTAAAACTCTATATTTGATTTTTCTGTTAAACTTGGAAGTTCGATGTGGATATTTAACTAAATGTTTGTTACATATATATAAAAAATAATGAATACTTAAAATTGCTATACAAAATATATATTGTGATAAATCGTTACAATGTTTAATTTATTTTTTGTATTCAAAAATTGCCTGAAAAATTAACAAAAATTTAATATTTTTCAGGCAATTTTATTGTGTTTGTCGCGTTTATATAAATAGGGGACAAAATTATAAATTGTGAGGAGTTTTTATGATAAATCGTAT
>MFRJ01000107.1:2742-3502 GCA_001784535.1 Candidatus Melainabacteria bacterium GWA2_34_9 | reverse complement strand
TTAAGGGTGGATATGGTGCTGATAATATTTGGACAGCTGAACTTGGCGGAAAATCTTTTGTTAATGTAGATCCTAATAAAAATCTATATCCTCAAAAAACGCCGGAAGATAATAAAATGTTGGATCAACAGATATGGAATTATTTCAAAAAAAGTGCAGAAATCTTGGGAATAGCTCCCAAGCGTGTAACAGAAGTAGAAAAACTAACACAATCAATTAATAATGATAATAGACCAGATAATGGAAAACGGTTTAATTATAAAGCATAGCACTTTAGTAATTTAAATTTTGCTTAGATTTTTTCTGATAAAAAATCTAAATATATATCTTGATCAATTTTTTTAACTGAAGAATTTTCATAACTATCAATAAATGCTTTTGGCGGTCTAAATGCTTTTATTTCTTTAGACCATTTGAATTTATAACCCTCTAATTTGCCTGCAGCTTCTTCTATATAGTCAACTTCCTGCCCGTCATAAGTTCGCCAAAAGTACTGATTTACAGACCTGCTGACAGATTGATTATATTTTAATCTTTCTACTAAACAGAAGTTTTCCCATAAAGCTTCTGTATCCGTTCTTATATCGAGTATATTGAGGTTTTGGATTATACTGTTTCTTATGCCCAGGTCATAGAAATAAAACTTGTATTTTTTGCCTATTTCTTTCTTTAAATTACGGCTTAAAGAACTTAAGCTAAATATAATAAAATTTTGTTCTAGCAGATAAATATATCTGGCTAAAGTGTGATTATTAACTTC
>MFRJ01000107.1:2293-2695 GCA_001784535.1 Candidatus Melainabacteria bacterium GWA2_34_9 | reverse complement strand
GTGCCAGAGTTTGTAATAATTTTAAAATCAAATCAGACCGTTTTAAATTTTCAAGTTCTAAAATATCTCTGAAAAGATAATTACTTAAGATATCGTCTAATTTGTATTTTGTTTCTTCTTCGGAGGTAGAGTTTAATGTTATAAAAACATCAGGGTACATGCCAAATCTTAAAATGTTTTTTATAAAATCAGGAGAATTAATATCGTAATCATTACATAATTCTTGCAAGGAAAATGGATAAAGCAAATATTTATAAGAATTTTCTAAAACGTCCATTTTTTTGTTTATTAGTTCAAAACTTGAAGATGCTGTCGCAATAACTTGAATTTCCGGATTTTTATCAACAATAGTTTTTAAAATTATATCTATATTACTAATTTTTTGAGCTTCCTCAAGAACTA
>MFRJ01000107.1:0-2216 GCA_001784535.1 Candidatus Melainabacteria bacterium GWA2_34_9 | reverse complement strand
GTCTATTCTTAGACTGATTGGAGTTATACTCATAGTCACTTTGAATTATTCTTTTTTCCAGTTCTTTTTGCAGATGTCTTTTTATCATAAAATCCTAAGCTAACATATAGTTACTTATTTACATCATAAAGAAAATCGCTAATACATTATATCCTTTGTAATGAAATTTCAAATTATCATTATTTCTTACATCTACTTATTCCCATTTAGCATTAATTCATGCAGTAAACTTCATATATTAATAAAAAAATATATATATCTTAATGAATTTCCTCATTATCATTTAATTTTGTTAAGTAAATATTCAAAAACCCGCTTTTTCTATTACGAAAAAACAGGCTTTTGAAGTTTTTAGGACCAATTTAAAAATTTTTATATTAAAACAGCATTAAGTTCTTCGACGAGTTTGTCAGGATCAATTCCGTGAACTTTTGCGCCTGCTTCAAGGTTTTCAAATCTTGCTGCTGCGCATCCTATACATCCAAGTCCGTTGCGTGCAAAAACTTCTATTGTTTCAGGGTATGTTTGTACGATTTCTAATATGCTCATTTCTTTTGTTATTTTTTTCTCTTCAGGCATGATTTCCCCTTCCTTTTCTTTTTTACTACTGCCAAAAATTATATTATAAAAAATATGTACAAATGTTACAAAAATAGAAGTTTTTATTAAAGTTTTTATTTCAAATGCCGATATAACTATTAAGAGATGTCCACCTTGAGTGGGCAGTCCCAAAAACCCTCCTCCCCATATCTAGTAGCCGCCTAAACAAAGCGGCTTTTTTTTTGCGTAAAAAAATTACTTTGTCATTCCGAACTTGTTTCGGAATCTATACAATAGGGCTTATAATCTTTAAGCGAAAGTCGGATAGACCCTGAACTTGATTCAGGGTGACAGTTCGATAAATGGACAGATTTCCCCCTTTTGATATTCAAACAAAAAAGTGGGTTCCCTGCTTTGCTCAGGATGACAATAGTACTTAATTTGAAAATGTAAGAGTTTTTCCGGAAAGGTTTATTTCTTTATAAAGATCTTCTATGGTTTCAAATTTTTTGAATACTGTTAAATATCTTAAATAAGCTATTTCATTCACAGGTTTAAGATATTCCAGAATTTTTTCACCAATATAAGCACTGGTTATTTCTTTTTTTCCTAGAAGTGAAATCCCAAATTCTATACGTGCTGATATTTCCTGAATAATTTCCTGTTCTATTTCGTACTTTACACAAGAGTTAGAGATACTTTTAATGATTTTTTCTCTTGAATATTCTTCTTTTGCTTTATTTTTTTTGATAACCATTACAGGAGAAATTTCAACTCTTTCATAAGTTGTAAATCTTTGTTGGCAGTTTTCGCATTCCCTACGGCGTCTTATGCAGGCTTTTTCTGATGACATACGTGATTCAAGAACTTTGGTGTCTTCGTGACTGCAAAAAGGACAAATCATATTCAATCCCCTAATAGGCTCAATATATCTTACTTAAAAACATTTAAAACAGTATATTGTTCATTTCTATAATGTTTTTTACATTTTATTAGTTTAAATAATAATAGTATTAAATGATACCATGTTTTATTGCTCGAATGGCTAGTTTTTTTAAGTTTTTACAATGGATTTATTTTCTTTTTAAGACTAAATAAAGACCTATGACGCCTACTGAAAACATAATAATACTAATGAATTGCGCGATAGGCAAGCCGAAAATAACATAAATATTGTCTATTCTCAGACCTTCAATTATAAATCTTCCGAAAGAATATAAAATAAAATAAAAGCATGTTATTGAACCGGTTTTATCTTTAAAGTTTTTTCTGACAACAGTTATTAATATTATAAAAACGGTTATATTCCAGAGGGATTCATATAAAAAAGTCGGGTGGAAATACTCAAAGTTAATATATTCCAGAGGTCTGTTTGCAGGCGGAATATATAATTTCCATGGTAGGTTTGTAGGGCTTCCAAAGGCTTCAGAATTAAAAAAGTTTCCCCATCGTCCTATAGCCTGAGCAAATATCATGCCGTAGGCGAAGAGGTCAGTATATTTTAGCAGGGATATTTTATGGTGTTTTGTATAGAAATAAATTATTAAAATACTTCCAATAATTACGCCATGTATTGAAAGCCCTCCTCTCCACGTCATGAAAATTTCCAAAAGATGCCGCGAGTAATAATTCCAGTTGAAAATTACATAATACAGCCTTGCAAAAATAACTCCTCC
>MFRJ01000106.1:26276-26549 GCA_001784535.1 Candidatus Melainabacteria bacterium GWA2_34_9 | reverse complement strand
TAATTCTTTGTTCTACTTATCAACTCTGTTATTTTAGCATATCAAAATTTTGAGATACTGAAAGCTTAAGCAAATTTTTATGATCACAACTTTTTATATCGTCTCAATTTATACAAATATGATAAAATAAATCTTATAAAATAATGGTATTAATACGATAAGGAGAATATATGAAAAATAAATCAAAAATTATTATACTTACATTGATTTTTATATTATCTTTTTTAGGATTAATAGCAAAATACTTTTTTATTGATGATATATTAACTTATG
>MFRJ01000106.1:15420-26216 GCA_001784535.1 Candidatus Melainabacteria bacterium GWA2_34_9 | reverse complement strand
AATAAAATATTATTACAGAGCAGCAAATATATACAAAATCTTATTAAAAAAAAATCCATCTTTATTAAAAGAAATTGAACCCGAGTATATAAGATTATTTGATAAAATGGGAAATTTTTATTGCACAAAATCCCATGAATACAAAGACAAAGATAATGAAAAGGCAATAAGTTATTATTTGAAGGCAGTAGATGCATTTAACACACTAATTAAAATAAAGCCCCAGTACATTATGGAAATAAGTGACATTTATAATGCTATAGGAAGTATTTATGAAAACGGAATTCTTTATGATAAAGTACATCAGTCTGAAAAAGCAAAAGAATATTACCTAAAAGCCTATAAAATTAAACACAAAATCATGACTAATAATCCAGATGAGATAACAGTGTATGAAGATCAAAATCTTAAAAATTTAACTAATATAAATGAAAAATTAAAAGACTATGGGGAAGCAGAAAAAAACTATTTAGAGACAATAAAAAGATTTGAGAATTTACTTGATAAAAATACAAAAGATAGTTCGAATGTTCAAATATTTGAAGAATATACTATTTTAAACAGCTTGGCTGTTGCAAATTTTGAATTGGCAGATTTTTACTTGAAAGTTGAAAATTATTCCGGTGCTCAAGCTTATTATTTTAAAACATTGAATCTTTCAAAAATCATACTTAACAAGAGTACTTACCCTCGAAATGGTTTTCATTTTAATATATTGAACGCTATTGGAGAATTTTATTATAAAACACAAAAATTTGATAAAGCAGAAAATTATTATTTAATGGCGTTAGACGAATCCTATAAAATTGAAGGACCAACTAGTTTTTCCGCTACAGATAGTCAGAAGGAAATTAAGAATAATCTAGGCGATTTATATACAAAATCAGGGCAAATTGATAAAGCTAATAGATATTATGCCGAAGCAAAACAACTCTAACTCCTTATTGGTGGATGATACAAATAAAAAGCCGATCTTTAAAACCGGCTTTTTATTTTTTTTAATTAAATTATTTATTTTTTTCGATTCTGATTGCGCTATCAGGACAAACCATTTCACAGGTTCCGCAGGCAATACATAAATTCGGATCGGGTTGCACAGCCGGAGTCATATAAAGTCCAACTTCTTTTGACCAGTTTAAGCATTTTTCACCTTTTGCATTTATAGGGCATTTTACCAGACATAATCCGCAACCCTTACATAAATCAGTGTATAAATACCATGTAGCTCTGCCTTTTCCGCAACCTTCAACTTTTATACCTTTATAAGTGGTTTCTACCATTTTTATGTTATCTCCTTGTTTATACAGCAGCTTTGGCTTGAATTAACTCCATACCTTTTTCAAGAGCTTTGTAATTAAGTTCTCTTAATTCAGGTTTAACAGCGAATTTCTTACCTAAAGCCAGTTCCATAGCTTCTTTTACATATTTCATATCAACAACAGCTGTAGCTTTAATAACCGCACCCAGAATTATAATATTGAAAACTCTTGAGGACAGCTCTTCGTTAGCAATCTTGTTAGCCGCTAATCCAATAATTTCTTTAGCTTTCATTTGAGGTACTTTAGTACAAACGGATGTATCATAAACTACTGTTGTATTTTCATCTACATAACATTCGCAGCGGTCGATAGCTCTGTCTGATAACGCAATTACGATGTCAGCTTTTGAGAATCTTGGCTCACCTATTGCTTCGTCAGCAATTTGACAGAAAGCGATACTTACACCGCCTCTTTGCTCTACACCGAAGTTAGGAATATACAAAACGTTTTTGTCAGCAGCATATCCAGCTTCTACAAGAATTTTAGCAACGCTTTGGATACCGTGTCCGCCTTCACCGGCTAATACAATTTTTGTTCTTGCCATTACTTAACTCCTTCCAGTTCCTGAGGAACAACAATCTCTCCTACTTTAAAGCATTCTTCCATTGTTTTAAGTCTGTCAAATGTTTGCACATTATTTGTTCTCCAATTAAGAGGACAGATTGAAAGAACTTCAACAAATGAGAAACCTCTGCCTTCAGCAACGTTAGTAAGTGCTTTTTTGAAAGTAGTTTTTAATGCTCTAAGATTGCTACAAGTTGCTCTTGTAACATAAGCTTTATCAGTATCAACGATTGCAGCTACCATTTCAGCACCTTTAGCAGGTTTTCCTGTAACTTCAGGATCTCTACCATAAGGAGTTGTTTCTGTAATTTGTCCCGGCATTGTGGTAGGAGCCATTTGCCCGCCTGTCATACCGTAGTTTGTATTGTTAACAAGAATAGCAAGCATTTTTTCATTTCTCACGGCAGCGTTTACTAAATGCTGTGCACCGATTGCAAGTCCACCGCCGTCACCCATGTATGCAATTCCAACTGTTCCCGGTAAAGCTCTAACAACGCCATAAATTACAGGAGTTGTACGCCCGTGGTGTGTTTGCACTGTATCAAGATCCAAGAAGTCCCATGCTAATAAACTGCATCCGATATCACATCCGAAAACTGTATTATCTTTCAAGTTTAGCTCATCTATAGCCGTGGCTAAAGTTTTTAATATCATACCGTGACCACAGCCCGGACAAAATTTACTTGCTCCAACGTCAGGATTAAGCGCATTCGATAGTCTTGGAGGTAATGTTAATAATTCTGTCATTTTTTTATATATCTCCTATTAATTTATTTTTTCTTTGAATGGTTAGGTTCAATTAACAAACCAGTGTTTCAGACATTGATTCAACTTTGTTTACAAGATCGTCGCCTGTTACACCGACACCCATTTTGTAAAGCGTGTCATAAGGTGTTGTAATACCGTAAATTTCTTTAAGAACCATTCTTGCAAGCTGTCCGTTAGCTGATTCTGTGAACAAAATCTTCTTAGCTCTGGCACAAGCAGTTCTTAATGCAGGTACGGCCAAAGGTCTAACTGTAATAGGTCTGAATAAACCAGCTTTAATTCCTCTTGCTCTTAAAATATCAATAGCAGTCATAGCGCTTCTTGCTACAATACCGTGAGCTACTATAAGAATATCAGCATCTTCAGCTTTGTATTCTTTATATTCTGCAATATCAGGAGCTATTCTGTTAAATTCTTCTTCATAAGAATCAAGAACTTCCATAAGCTCTTCTTCAAGGTTGAAAGTGTTTCTGATATGAACGGATTTTCTATCAACGCCTATTTTTCCCGGTGCTCTTAATGTAGGAGTTGCAGGAATCATTTCAATACCTCTGGAAGTTGGTTCATAAGCTATCACAGGCTCTCTCATTTTGCCTTGATAACCGTCAGCTAAAACAAATGTAGGGAATCTGTATTTCCAGGCTGTATTAAACGCTTTGATTGTATAATCGTATAAATCCTGGTGACCTGCTGTTGAATAAACAATTCTATAGCCTTCACCATTACCGCCGAAACAGGTTAAAGTTGTTTCCTGTTGTGCATAAATAACTGTAGCTGTACTAGGTCCGCCTCTTTGCATAACCGCGCATACAAACGGAATTCTCATCATTTCAGCCATTGACATAGCATCCTGCATAATTACGTTACCAGGACCAGCTGTAGCTGTAAAAGCTTTTTTCCCAACCAAAATACCGCCTAACGTAGAAAAACCGGCTGAGATCTCATCTTCTGTCTGCAAAAAGCCGGCTTCTGTTTTAGGGAGTAATTTACACCAAGTATGCATAATTTCATTTTGAGGTGTAATCGGATAACCGTACATAAACTCTGCACCAGCTGCCACTGCTGCGTAAGCAATGACTTCATTGCCTGTCATAAACAATTTTGTGTCTTCTGTAATAAGTTTTTTTACCATTCTTATATACCTTTCCTATACTTTAGGGTTTGATATACCGTATACAAAGGTTGAACATCACTTCACCCGAAAAATCAGCTTCTGTTTTTTCACTCTCACTTTGTAAAGCAGTAACTTCATTAATAAAATACTACTAACATAAATTTCAGTCCATAAAGTTTATAAAAATTTTATAAAGATTTAAATATTCGTTATAGCTCCTGAACTTTTCCGAACTTGCTGTCAATATACTATACATATATAGATGATTTTTTTGATAAATAGTTTCAACAAATTAACCCTTGGATTAACTTGGATTAACATAAGGATCAATGAGAATAAATTTGATAAATGGCATACTTAAATTATAAAAACAAATTGGGTGGTTACTAGACGGGGAAAAGTGGGCAATCAGGGGTAGGTAAGCTAAACAATTCTAGGGACAGGGGGAGAATACAAACTAATTATACCGGCTGCTAAGCTATGGGGAGGCAGGTATAGTTTTATTCTTCTAGAAATTCTCGATCGAAAAGGTCGGGAATTTTTTTGTTAAGAAATATTAAAAATTTTCCTAACTATTAAATTTTGATACTTCAAATTGTTTTTATATTTATAGATATATTATGGGGTCTTAATATAAAATTATATATTAATGTGTGGAGGAGTCTAAAATGGGTTTACAAAGTATTTACAATGCAAATTATTTTAGCAACGCTAACAGATACCAAAATTATGGGTTTGGCGGGTTGCAATCTTCATTTAATTTTAATTCCTTTAATTCTTTTAATGTTAATTCCTTATTTAGCTCATTTTTTAGTGCAAATAGTTTTAATTTTGGATACTCATCAAACTTTTTTGCGCCTAGAAGACCTGTAAAAGTTGATAAGACTGTAATAAAAGTTGAACCTAAAAAACCTGAAGACGTTATTCTTATCGGTGCATACAAAAATAACTATATTAACAATTTCAGAGGTTCAGTAAATGTTGACCTTGGGAATACCATAAAAGATTTTTCCAGTATGGAAGGCGGCAACCCAAATAGTGATGCAGCTGGCGGTAACTGGAGCAGCACAGCTCACGATAGAGATTCATCAAATAACCTGATTTTAAAAAATCTTTACAGTAAAATGTCTGAAGAAGATAAAAAAAGAAACTTCAATAATGGTGAAGTATATGCAATTTCAAAACGCACAGGAAAAATAATAGGTACACTTGCAAATAATCAAATTGTTGATGGTGCTTTAACAGGTGGTTATGTTGCTAATGCAAGTGTTAAAAATGACAAATTTAGCGTATTATCAGATCTAGGCATAAATAAAACTGACCATTGGGGCAGTGCAACAAATATGGAAGAAGGCAACGGCGGACAAATTGAACTTAACGGTAGAAAATATAATGTAGCAACAACCGTATTAAGAAAAGAAACCCCATTAACATTTGATCTTAATGGAGATGGAGTGAAAACATCCGATAAATTAACTCAATTTGATATCAATGGTGATGGCAAAAAAGAAACAATCAATGATGTAGCAGATGGAACCCTTTCTATCAGAGGCGGAAAAGATGCCAGAGATTTATTCGGCAACAATACCGACCTCGATGGCGATGGAAAAGCTGACGGATTTGCAAACGGCTTTGATGCATTAAAAGCTTTAGCTACAAAAGAAGGTTTAATTAACGGCAAAGACGACATGAAGCTTGATGCTAAAGATCTTCAAATCCTAAAAGCCAAATATCAACTCGGTATGAAAACAGCAGGTTATAATTCCGAAGCAAAAGATCTTGAAGAAGCAGGCATCACAGAAATCAACCTTGGAAATACTGACAAAGTAAAAGAAAAAGTAAACTTTGACGGCAGAAATAACGATGTACTTACTCAAGACGGCGCAACCTTCAAAATCAACGGTAAAAACAGAGAATATGCTGACGTATTACACGCTATTAAAGCTTAAACATTATTTTATAATTACATAACAGAAGAGGCTCTAATTATAGAGCCTCTTCTATTATGTTGCTGTATCTTTATAAAAATTTTTTATTTATAATTATTTTAATTAATTTTTGAAATAATAAAGGAAAATTTACACATGACGGCAGGATTAAAGAAGACTCTTGGTTTATTTGACGCAATTGCAATTGTAAGCGGTACAATGATCGGCTCAGGGATTTTTATAGTATCTACTGATATCGCACAACAAGTAAATTCAACATTATTATTGCTTCTAGTATGGCTAATTGCAGGAGTTATGACGATATTTGCCGTTCTTAGTTATAGTGAATTATCTGTTGCTATCCCGGAAACAGGTGGACAATACATTTATTTAAGAAAAATATATGGGAAACTTGTCGGATTTTTATACGGATGGACTTTTTTCCTTGTTATACAAACAGGAGTTATTGCGGCTGTTTCGGTTGCTTTTGCAAAATTTTTAGCAATTATAGTTCCTTTTTTCGACTCTACTAATTATATTATCAACTCTGGTTTCATAAAATTCAGCACACAACAATGTTTGGCAATATTCTTAATCGTATTTATCACAATGATAAACACAAGAGGCACAAAATTTGGTGTAATGATACAAAATACATTTACTGTAGCAAAACTCATTTCACTATTAGGCATAATCATTTGCGGATTAACTATTGGTCTTAGACCGGAAATACTTCATTTTAATTTTTCTAATTTCTGGAGTTTACCTCATTCTGAAATAAATATCTTTTCACTTATTGCAATAGCACTTGTCGGCGCATTATTTTCTGCTGATTCTTGGAATAACCTTACTTTTATCGCATCAGAAATTAAAAAACCCGAAAAAAATCTTCCTTTAGCATTTATATTCGGAACAGGAACAGTTATTTTACTTTATATTTTAACAAATCTCGCATACTTATCTGTTTTATACTTAAGCCAGATAAAAACTCCCGGCGAAGATATAGTTGCTGCAACGATGATGGCCGTAATTTTTGGAAGCGCGGGAAAAGTAATAATTTCTTTAATAATTTTAGTATCGGCTTTTGGCTGTATAAATGGAAATGTTCTTGCAGGGGCAAGGGTTTTGTATGCAATGGCAAATGACGGTGTTTTATTTAAAAAACTTTCAGTTATCGATGAAAAAACCGATGTACCTTTAAATGCATTAATTATTCAAGGGGCTTGGGCTTGCCTGTTAGTTCTTAGCGGATCATACTCACAGCTTCTTGATTATATAATCTTTTCTGCCCTTCTTTTCTATGTACTTACAGTTATAGGGCTATTTATTTTCAGAAGAAAGTACCCTGAAGTGATAACAGCTTACAGAGTTCCGTTTTATCCATATTTGCCGATTGCATACTGTTTAATGGGATCTTTTGTTTTGTTTAATCTTTTAATCTTTAAACCTGCATACACATGGCCGGGCTTAATAATAGTTTTAAGCGGAATTCCTGTTTACTACGTCTGGGGATATTTCTCAAGAAAATCTGCTCCAACCGTTATAGAAGAAATTCCCGAAATTACTTAATTTTAAAACTCAATTTACTATAAGCCATATCTGTATTTGCAATATACCATTATCTGTTATATACTATTGTTATATTAAATAATAGCTAATAAAAATTTAAAAACAGAGGCAAATATATGAAAAGCTTAGTTGTAGATGATGATTTCACATGTGTATATATATTTCAGACACAGCTTTCTAAATACGGAACATGCGATACTTTTTCTAACGGGCAGGATGCAATAGAAGCCTATAAAACATCTTTAAACAGAGGAAACCCTTACGATCTCATGATTATAGACATCATGATGCCTAATATGAACGGATATGAAGTTTTAGAAAATATACGCACAATAGAAGCAGAAAGACAAATAAGCTATCCTTTCTGTGCAAAAATTATTCTTGCTACAGGGCTTGATGATGTTGAAAACAGGCAAATTGAACAAAAACTGGATGAAGTTTCAGAAGCTTATCTTGTTAAATCGAATGACAGCAATGCATTATTGGAAAAATTAACATTACTCGGTTTTGATGTTTGTTAATTAAGCCTCTACAATCAGATTTTTCAAATTAATATTTTGTTGTATCATTGATAAGTCATAAAAGACTTTTCGAGGAGATATTTCAATGAAAAAGAAAGTTATTTTGGCGTATTCAGGCGGACTTGATACAACAGTAATAATCCCATGGCTTAAAGAAAACTATGATTATGACGTAATTGCAGTTTGCGTTGATGTAGGTCAAGGAAAAGAAACAGACGGACTTGAAGAAAGAGCGTTAAATACAGGCGCGTCTAAATTTTATCTTGAAGATGTTGCCGAAGAATTTATAAAAGATTATGCTTTCCCAACAATGAAAGCAGGCGCGGTTTACGAAGGGAAGTACCTTCTCGGAACTTCCATCGCAAGACCATTAATTGCAAAAAAACTGGTAGAAGTTGCTCTTAAAGAAGACGCCTCCGCAATTTGTCATGGCGCAACAGGAAAAGGCAACGACCAGATAAGATTTGAACTTACAATAAAAGCACTTGCACCACACCTAGAAATAATTGCTCCGTGGAGAATCTGGGACATTAAATCAAGAGAAGATGCTATGGCTTATCTTGAAGCCAGAAATATTCCTGCTCCAATGAAAAAAACTGATATTTATTCAAGAGATAGAAACCTTTGGCATTTGAGTCATGAAGGAATGGAGCTTGAACACCCTGATCAAGAGCCAATTTATGACAGACTTCTTCAAATATCAGTCACTCCTGAAAAAGCTCCTGATGAACCGACTTATTTGGAACTTGAGTTTGAAAAAGGTGTTCCTGTTAAATTAAACGGCGAAGCTTTAAGCCCTGCAACTTTAGTGGCAAAACTTAATGAAATTGGCGGCAAAAACGGCGTAGGAGTTATAGACATCCTTGAAAACAGAGTTGTAGGAATGAAATCCAGAGGAGTATACGAAACTCCGGGCGGCACCATTCTTTATGCCGCTATCGGCGAGCTTGAAAGAATGTGTTTTGATAAGCAGACACTTGCTTTCAAAAACATGTCCGCTGTGAAATTCGCAGAATTAGCATACAGCGGAGAATGGGAAACTCCTTTAAGAGAATCACTATCTGCTATGCTCGATAAAATGCACGAAGTTACCACAGGAACAGTTAAATTAAAGCTTTATAAAGGCAATATCATTCCTGCCGGAATGACTTCGCCATATTCTTTATACAATGAAAGTCTTGCCAGCTTCACGACAGGTGAACTTTACAGCCACCATGACGCTGAAGGCTTCATCAATCTCTTTGGCTTACCGCTAAAAGTCAGGGCTTTAATGAAACAAACCTTGTCATCCCGAACTTGATTCAGGATCTATCAAGTATTGAACAAAAGCTAAAAATAATAATTATTATTTTTACATAATAACCAAGGCTCTAGACTAACATGATAATCATGTTAATCTAGAGCGTTAAAAAATACCGGTGCTCCATATACAATAAATAATATTGCAAACAGCGAAACAAGCATGTAATAGACTACTAATAATTTGCTATCAAGCTCGATTTTTGAGGGATTAAAATAAATAACCTGCCATAGCAATCGCCATAACCAGAATAGTGAATAAAAAATACAAATACCTGCGGCTAAACCACTTGCTTCAGAAAGAGTTTCTCGAAACTGTATGGAAAGAAAACCAAAGCCAATCAAAAATAAGATAGTTGCAATATGAATCGTGCAGAAAACTCTGGCATTTAATATGCTTATTTTTGAAAAATCATCTTCCCAATTGAAAAAACGATAGAAATAAGTATGAAACAGTCCAATGGTTATGGATAATGCTCCGCCCAATGTGAGTCCATATATTAAAATTTTATGAATCATGGATTTGTTTCTTTTTGGATATTATACAACAACTGCTTCTTGCGAAGATTTTTGCTTGTCAGGTGTTAAATAAATGTATTTAGCGTCATTAATACCGTCAATTTGCTTAATTTCGGCTAACAACTCAGGACAAATATGCTCATCCGTCGTTATAATCATTGTTGATTCAACACCTGCGGTTTCTTCTTTCTTGGCAACCATCATCATGCTTATGTTGACATTGTTATTTCCAAGCACAGTGGAAACTTTCGCAATCATGCCCGGTTTGTTATAGTGTGGCGCAATTAAAATATGTTTTGCAACTTCAAAACTTGTGTTAAATTCATCAATTTGAACGATTCTTGGAGTTTTGTCAGCAATCATCGCACCGCAAACAGCATGTGAACCTGCATCCGTAATTAATTTTACGGTTATAAGCCCTACATAGTTTGTGGACTTTTCTGATTTTGAGTCAATTATTTCAATTCCTCTTTGTTTTGCAACGATTGGGGCATTTACATAATTAATTCCCTCATGGCTGTGAGAAAGTATGCCTTTCATTACCGCAACTCGCAAAGGAGATAAGTCATAGTTTGCAAGATTTCCTCTTGTGGTGATTTCAACCTGTTTAATACCGCCTTCGCTTATTTGTCTTACAAAAAGACCGAGGTTTTCTGCAAGGTTCATATATTCTTTCACAGGCTCCAGAATATCAGCCCTGAGAGAAGGAATATTTACCGCGCTTCTTGCAGATTTGCCTGCCAGTACATCTCTTATTTGCTCTGCAACATCTATAGCAACATTAAGCTGAGCTTCTTCGGTACTTGCACCTAAGTGCGGTGTCATTATAAGATGACCGTTAGTTTTTAACAAAGGATGATTAGGATCAATCGGTTCTTTTTCAAAAACGTCAAGAGCAGCAGCAGCAACTTGTCCTGATTCGATAGCTTCTTTAAGGGCATCTTCGTCAATAATTCCGCCTCTTGCGCAATTTATTATTCTTACGCCTTTTCTCATTCTGTTTAAAGTGTTTTTATTGATAAGATAAGCGGTTTCTTTTGTTTTTGGAGCGTGAATTGTAATAAAATCGCATACTCCCCAGAAATCATCAAGACTTTTTACATAAGTAGCACCGAGTTCTTCAACTCTTTCTTTGGTAACATAGGGGTCATGCACAAGAACTTTCATTCCCATAGCAACTGCTGTTTTTACTACG
>MFRJ01000106.1:2533-15408 GCA_001784535.1 Candidatus Melainabacteria bacterium GWA2_34_9 | reverse complement strand
AAGCATTAATGCAATAGTGTGCTCAGCTGCCGCTGTTGTATTGCCTTCAGGGGAATTTACAACAATGATGCCTTTGTTTGTAGCTGCTTCTAAATCAATATTGTCAACGCCTACACCTGCTCTGCCTATAATTTTCATATTTTTACAGGCTTCCATTATTTTTGGAGTTACTTTTGTCTGGCTTCTTACCATAAAACCGTCATATTCTCCAATAATTTTCATTAATTCATCTTCAGGCAAAGTTTCGCCAAAATCCACATCAGCCACTTCTGAAAGGATATCGCCCGCAATTTTGTCAATTTTATCAGTGATTAAAACTCTTGGTTTCATAATAACTCCTTTTTTTCTTAATATTTCATGTCTATAAGATACCATTTTGATAAGAGAAAATAAACAATCTTAATAAGAATTTTATATGGGCATGGCAATTTTTTATATTCAGGTGGTTTAAGTAGTTAAGTTATATAAATTATTTATCAAGGAATAATTAAAAATGATTAAACCAGTTTGCTTTTCAAATTTCATTACTTTTAAAGGTAATGATGATGTTAAAAAAGCAGATTTAAATCGTGATAAAACTGTATCTATTCTCGGAGCAGCTCGTTCTTCGAAGGAACTTAAACCTTATGAAGATTTTATTTATAATGTTGCAAACGATCTTGCAAAAAAAGATTACAGAATTTTAACAGGTAATTGCAAATATGGAATCATGGGAGCTGCATACAGAGCTGCTGCTGACGTCGAAAAAGATAAAAATCATGTTATAGTAATGGATCCGTTATACGGCGATGAAGATATAAAAAATTGCGTTATTGTTGATAAAGCAAAATCCGAAGGCGGAAGAATCATTAAATTTGATAATAAATCAAAAGTAAAGCTTATAAACCCAGGAGGCGCTGCTACACTCAAAGAATTCACTTCTTTTCTGGACAGAAAATATTCAAGAGGTGAAGGTTTACCAAGTAAATTATATTTAATTGGTGATAAACCTTATGAAGGAATAAGGGAACAACTTAAAACAATAGAAGAGAGCGGTTATTTAGGACAAACAAAGGCTGAAGATTTATACACACCTGTAAAAAATTTAGATAAAGATAATCTGGTAAATCATATTTTGCAAAATCAGAATAATATTTTTTCTGAAAAAACTGATTTTATAAGCGGTAATGAACGTATTAATGCCAATATGGAAAAAATAGGAAATAACTATTATATTTTTCCGGGTGGAATTAAAACTCTTAAAAGGGCTGTATCCTTAATTACATCGGCTAAATACAATAAAAAAAATGTAAAACCGGAAGTATTTCTTGTCGGAAAAGATTTTTATTCAGGGTTGGATAAACAATATCAAAGCTTTTATGAAATGGGATTGCTTGGAAAATCAAAACCCGAAGATTTATACACTTTAATTGACGAGAAAGAAATAGGTTTTACCACCTTGACTGTTCCTAAAAATATATAACTTTAAATCTTATTTACATACAAACTCTATTTGCATATAATTATTACTTAATATTAAAAAGGAGGTTTGTATGTCTATTATCAATCCAGTTGACGGTTATATGTCAAGAAGTTTTGCTTCACCGTCTTATGAGCATGTTTCATTAGGTTCAGGGCTTAGAGGTATTATCTTTGTAATTTGCGCATTTATTTCACTGGTATTTATGTTTGCAATTTTTGCAATTACAAGAATGCCTTTTATTATTATTATTTTCTTTGAAGTAGTGCTACTTGCAATTATTTCAACTCTTGTTTCCGGTCTAAGAATTACTGCCCAGTGGGAAAGAGCTGTTATTCTTAGATACGGCAGTTTCCATTCTGTGAAAGGTCCCGGAATTATATATGTTATCCCAATAATTGATTATGCAAAATTTTTGGATATGAGAGTTTTAACTTTAAATATCCCAAAACAAAGCGTAATTACAAAAGATAACGTTCCTATAGAAGTTGATGGCGTAGTATTTTTCAAGATTGAAGATGCGGAGAAATCAATAGTAAAAATTCAGGACTATAGATTTGCTATTTCTCAATATGCCCAAAACTCACTTAGAGATGTTCTTGGAGGATTAAGCCTCGATGAAGTTCTCGCAGAAAGAGAAAGAGTACAAAAAGAAGTTTATGAACATTTTAAAGAAAAAGTTAAAGAATGGGGAATGTATGTTGATTCTGTGAGAATCCTTGATATTCAGATGCCGGAAGACTTAAAAAGAGTAATGTCCCGTCAGGCTTCTGCAGAAAGAGAAAAAAGAGCCACAATTATCAAAGCTGAAGGCGACAAGCTCGCGTCTGTCAATCTTTCCGAGGCGGCAAAAATTATGCTTGAAAGCAAAGGCGCTATGGAATTAAGAACTCTTCAAACTATTGATGGGCTTGGTGCTTCACCTTCAAATACAATTGTTTTATTCCCTATAGAATTAATGCAGCATTTAAAAAATTCTAATCAAACACAACAATAGCTTTTCAATTTTATAATTAAAAGAGAACCTTAAATTAAGGTTCTCTTTTAATTATTTACTTTTTAGTTATATTAAAGCTTTAATTGCTGCTGTGGTTGCTTCTCCTTTTGGTGATTTGTAGCCGAGTTTGGCTAAAGTCATTTCCAGAGAACCAATTGCTGTAATCAAATCTCTTTCACTAACAAAGCCGAGATGTCCCATCCTGAAAATTTTGTCCTGAAGTTGATTTTGTCCGTTCGCAACAACAATATCAAAGTCTTTATTAAGTGTTTTTCTAATATCAGGAACAGAAACTCCATCAGGAGGAAGGATAGAAGTAATTGCATTGCTAGCAATACTGTCATCTTCAACAAACAATTTTAATCCCATACTTCTTACGCCTGCTCTTAAGCCTGCAGCAAGTTTTGCGTGCCTGTTAAAAATGTTTTCAAGACCTTAAGCTTTCATCATTTTTAAGGTTTCCCTAAGAGCCATAATCAATGAAACGTTAGGTGTATAAGGTGTTGTGCTTTCTGCAGCGGATTTTTTGTAAGCACCAAAATTAAAATAAAAACTAGGGTTTTTGCAATTTTCGTAAGCTTTCCAGGCTTTTTTACTGCAAGCAAGGAATGCCAAGCCGGGAGGAATCATAAATCCTTTTTGACTTCCTGAAACAACAACGTCAATTTTCCATTCGTCCATTTTAAGTTGAATTGCTCCAACGCTGGTAACTCCGTCAACGATAGAAATTGCTCCATGTTCCTGAATTATATCATTTAAGGTTTTCAGGTCGTTTGTTACGCCTGTTGAGGTTTCATTATGAGTCAGAGTAACAAATTTGATTTCTTTATTTACGTCCTGATCAAGTCTTGCTTTTAAAACAGCGGGATCAATTGCCTTTCCCCTGTCAGCAGCAATTATTTCTACATCAGCTCCGCGCATTTTGGCTATTTTTGCCCATCTTTCTCCGAAATTTCCTATAACGAGGCTGAGAACTTTATCGCCCGGATTCACAAGATTATAAATAGCCGCTTCCATTGCCCCTGTGCCGCTAGAGGTAAAGATAAACACATCTTCCTGAGTCTGGAACAGCCATTTTAAATCCGCAAAAACTTCTGCTAAAACTGCTGAAAACTCAGAGCTTCTGTGCCCCATAGGGTGCTTTGCCATAGCTAAAAGAGCTGTTTCCGGTACCGGAGTAGGTCCAGGAATCATTAAAAATTGCTTGTCTTTCATCTTATTTCACCTCGTCAATTTCTGCTATCTCATCAGAATAATAATCAAATTCAAATTCGCCTATTTTTACGCTGTCACCATCTTGAATTCCGGCATCTTCAAGCGCTTTAAACACGCCCATTCCTTTTAGTATATTTTCGAGCCTATATGTAGCTTCTGAAATTTTTAAATCTGTTATTGCTACCAGTCGTTCAACCCTACCGCCTTTGACGACAAAATAATTACCATAACTAATAACTTCATATTCGCTATCATCATGATCTCGTGCGTCTTCGTCTTTTTCTACTTCTATATTAAATTCCGGCAAAGGAATTTCTTCAATTTTTTGAATTAAATGATAAACAAGATCTTTTGTACCTTCTCCGGTTGCAGCAGAAATTTTGAATACTTCTTTATTATCGTTATTGAAAATTTTTGCTATCTCTTCGACTTTTTCAGAATCTGCAGCGTCAATTTTGTTTAAAGCAATAATCTGCGGAATTTCGTTCAATCTTCCGCCGTATTTTTCAAGTTCTTTATTGATAATTTTATAATTATTCACAGGGTCTTCTTCAGTCATATCTAGAAGATGCACAAGCAGTCGGGTTCTTTCTACATGGCGAAGAAATTCAAATCCCAGACCAATTCCTTGACTTGCGCCTTCGATAAGCCCCGGAATATCTGCAATAACAATTCCGTCACCATCAGGTTTTTTTATTATACCGAGATTAGGAACTAGTGTTGTAAAAGGATAATCAGCTATTTTGGGTTTTGCAGCACTTATTACGCTTATTAAAGTTGATTTGCCTGCGTTTGGCATTCCTAAAAATCCGATATCGGCAATTAATTTCAATTCAAGTTCAAGTTCTCTGCTGATACCAGGTTCTCCGGGTTCACAAAATTGAGGAGCTCTTCTTATAGAAGTAGCGAATCTTGCATTTCCTCTACCCCCTCTTCCTCCTTGAGCAACAATGATTTGTTGTCCATCGTGAGTTATATCTCCTATGATTTTTCCGGACTTAAGGTCTTTTATAAGAGTTCCGCACGGAACTTTTATAAAAAGATGCTGTCCGTTTTTTCCGTGCTGATCTTTTATTCCGCCTTTTTCGCCTTCTTCTGCGGCAAATTTTGACTGGTATTTAAAATCTAATAAAGTTGATAAATTGGTATCAGCTACAATATATACGTCTCCGCCTCTTCCTCCGTCTCCGCCGGCAGGACCGCCTTTATCAACGTACTTTTCTCTTCTCCAGGCGACCATTCCGTTGCCTCCTGAACCTGAAGTAATATTAATTTTTGCCTTATCAATAAACATTTAATCTTTTTCTAAAATTCTTTAATGCTTCATCTCTCATCAATAGTCTACCAGAAAAACCAAATTTCATAATGTTATTTATAAAAAACTCCCCTATTAAAAAATAAGAGGAGCTTTTTGTTTCGGTTTTATTGAAATATACTATTCGATAACGATTACGCTAACAGGACAAGCTTCAGCTGCTTCTTTAACGCATTCTTCGTTGCCGGCAATATTTGCTTCATTAACAACAGCAACATCTTCTACTGTAAAAACAGCTTCACAAATAGATTCGCATGCGCCGCAAGCTATACAACCGTCTTCAATCTTTACTTTCATCAGTTTCCTCCTAAAATTAAAGCCATTAATAAATTAACATTTTTATTATACTTAAAATGAAAATAATATAGAACTTATTTAAACTTTTGTTAAATTGCAATTATTAAAATTTACCAGTTAATTCAAGTTAATTTGTATATTTGTTATTTTCTCATCTAATTAATGCAAGAATTTCAAAGTCAAGAGTGGTAATATATTAAATACGTATGAGCAATTTGTAATTGCAGCGAAATGGATTACTAAGAAAAAGTGGTCAAAACCATTATAGTGAACGGGGTAAGTGAGTATATGGGTAAAACAGTAAAAGTGGGCAACAAATTAATTGGACATGGTCTGCCATGCTTTGTTATTGCCGAGATAGGGATTAATCACAACGGATGTGTAAAAAACGCTAAAAAATTGATTGATATTGCTGTTTCATCAGGATGTGATGCGGTTAAATTTCAAAAAAGAACCGTTGATTTTGTTTATACCGGAGAAGAACTCGCTATTTCAAGACCCAACCCTTTTGGTGAAACAAACGGAGACCTTAAAAGAGGTCTTGAATTAAAATTTGAAGATTATGAAGAAATTGATGAATATTGCATGAAAAAAGGTATTATGTGGTTTGCTTCTTGTTGGGACAAAAACTCTGTTGATTTTATAGAATATTTTAACCCTCCTTGCTATAAAATTGCTTCTGCAACTTTAACAAATGATGATTTGCTCAGACATACTGCTTCAAAAGGTAAACCTATATTGCTTTCTACAGGTATGAGTACCATGCAAGAAATAGATCACGCTTTAAGAGTATTAGATTCAGAAAAAATAGTACTTTACCATTGTACTTCTACTTATCCGACAGATCCTCAAGAATCCAATTTACTAGCTATTCAAAGTTTTATTAATAAATACGATTATCCTATCGGATATAGCGGACACGAAAGAGGTCTAACTCCTACAATATTGTCTGTTGCTCTCGGAGCCTGTTCTATAGAAAGACATATTACGCTTGACAGAACAATGTGGGGTAGTGATCATGCAGCCAGTCTCGAGCCGACAGGTTTATTTCGTTTAACTCGAGATGTGAGAGCTATTCCTGTTTTATTCGGGGATGGTCAAAAAGTTGTTTACAATAGCGAAAAGCCTATAATTAAAAAATTAAGACAAGTTCATAGTGAAGCTAGCTTACAAGTATAAATATGCTCCAATTAAATAAAAATATAAAATTAATTGTCACTGATTTTGATGGCGTTTTAACAGACGGATATGTTTTTTATTCGTCTGTTTCTGATGAGGAAATTAAAAAAATTAGTTTTAAAGACATTATGGGGATGTCTCTTGCTATAAAAAACGGCTATAAAGTCGCAATAATTTCAGGAGAAAAAAATAAAATTATTGATAAGTTAGCGAATAAATTTTGTCTGGAAGACGTTCATCAAGGAATAAAAGACAAGCTTGCTTCATTACAATCAATTGCTGAGAAACACAAGCTTTCTTCTGAAGAAATATGTTTTATAGGTGATGACATAAATGATATTTCTGCATTAGAATGGGCAGGAACAGCTATAACTGTACCTGAAGCAAATTATAAAGTGAAAAATATTGCAAATATTATAATAACAGATGCTTCGGCAGGAAACGGGGCTTTTAGAGAGGTTGTCGATTCTCTCTTTCAATAAAAGAATAGAGGTTGGAAATGTTTCAAAAAAATTTAGATGCAATAAAAGTTAAAAATCCAAAATTGGCTGAGAGACTTGAAAAAATTGATATAAATTCCATAACAGGAATAGAAGTATTTGAAGCAGAGAACAAAGATTTAATTATTTCTTATAAAAATACACCTCTGCATAGTACAATCGATCCCTCAAGAGAAGCAAAAACGACCTGGAACAGAACAGTAAGAACTGAACTTAAAAAAAATGATATTCAGATAGTATTTGGACTCGGACTTGGTTATTTATTCAAGAGAGCTTATGTGAGTGCGGAATCAAAAATTTATATAATAGAACCTTTTATTGAAGTTATGAGATTTGTTCTTGAACATGTTGATTTTTCAAATGAATTGTCCGATCCAAGGATTTTTATTACTGATAATGTCGGCGATATTTATAATAAATTACAAAAAGAGTTTCTTTCCGGTGATAGAGTGGAATTTTTGTTCTTGAATCAATATGCGCTTGTAAATCAAGATCTTCTTCAGGATTTAACCTCGAAAACATTTGAAATAATTGAAGGAAAAGGTAATGATGAAAACACTATACTGAAATTTAGCAGGAATTGGATATGGTATTTTATAATAAATATTATATATTTTCCTGAAGCAAGACCGCTTGGGTTTTTTGAAGAAAAATTTGCTGATAAAACATGTTTAATAATTGCAGCCGGACCAAGTTTATCTAGTGATATCGAAAAAATTAAAGAAAATCAAGATAAATTTGTAACAATTGCAGTTGGAAGAGCGTTTAAATCTCTTGTACATGCCGGAATTATTCCTGATTTTACGGTTTTTGCAGACAATCTAAATTGTTCTGAACACGTTAAAGGTGTTGAAGCTTTTGTCGAAAAAACAAACTTGATTTTACTTTCAAAAGCTGATTATACTTTATACCAACTGAAATCAAAATCAAAAATAATTTATTTTTCTGAAACAGATTCCACATCAAAGCTTTTTAAGGAAGTTAGCTCTAAAAATATTGGGTATTATAAATCCGGTGGCAGTGTTTCTATAATATGCTATTATATTGCAAAAGCTATGGGCTTTGGACAAATAGCATTTGCTGGTTTAGACCTTGCATTTATTGATAATAAAATTTTTGCTGACGGTCAAACAGTTGAAACTATTGATGAACAACATAAAAATAAATTAATTCCTGTTAAAGATAAAGATGGCAGCGATCTTCTTACAAGAGCCGATTATGCATGGTTTATAAGACAGTTTGATGAAATTTTTACTGAAGAAATTAACCTTGCACGAATTATAAACACCTCATTAAAAGGTGCTTATATAAATGGTATGGAATATATGGAATTTTCTGAATTTGCTAAAACATTATCAACATCCAAACCTGATATAGATGAAATAATTTCATCTACTTTCATAGAATCAAAAGAAGACTGGAACTTAACTTTAATAAATCTTTACTCCAATCTAAAACAAATTCAAGAAGAAATGGTTAAACTAAATACGGTTTTGAATGATCTATCCGACGAATTTGCAAAAATTTGTAAAGAACTTAGTGAACACGGAAAAACTGATTATGATTCTAATGCCTTTGATGTTTTGAATAATAAAGCAGTTGAAACAAGACAAAAACTTATAAACAACGTACTTTTATCTTCTGCAATGCAAAAAATAATATGGAATTACACAAAAAATTATGTAATAAAAGCACTTCCAAACAAAGAAGAAATGATGAAAAATATTGAACTTGATAGCTATTTTTTCAGAGAAGCAAAAAATTATAACGCCGATTTCAGCAACCATTTAAATAAAGCATTAAATATGCTGGAAGAAAAACAGGGATTAGTTACAAAATAATTTTTTCTTAAGACTCTGTTTTATCATCTTTTTTATTAAGATATTCTTTATAGACTTTTGAATATTTTGAAGAATAAAAATCAGCATCCATAAATTCTGCATCTTCCAGTGATTCATAATATAAATCATCTTCTTCAGGAAATTCGATGTCATCAATATCATTATTTTCACCATTTTGGTTTTGATGTCTTTTTTCTTTTAATTTTTCAATTTCTTCGGCAGGAATTTCTGTCAAAAGATTGATATTATTGTTTGTACTACCGATAACCAGCTGTTTTCCATTAATTTCAACCAGATGTATGTCTTTCCCTTGCCCAAGAGTAGAGGTAGATAAAACATTAAACTTGTTTAAATCTTTTTCGGAGAATTTTCCCGTTAAAATTGCAGTAGGATTTATTCCTTTAACTCGGGCATATACCCATGCAAATGCTAAAATCAGCAATAATACAATAAAAAGACTGGAAATTGTTCTTAAAAAAGTATTTCCCGTTTCTTTAGCAAGATTGCTTTTTTCAAAATCGCTTTTTTCTAAGGGGGCTACAATTTTTTCATTAATTTTATTAATCTTAATTTTATTAATCGCTGAATCTGTTTCATCAGCAGCATTATTTGTTGATGTTTGGCTTAAGCTGTTTTCATTTTCTAATTTTACCGTTTTAGAAACTTCTGGAACGGTAGAATCTTTACGAGGTTGTGGATTTCTTTGAATTTCTTCAGATGTTTCTGTCTTTAGTGTAGGCACATTTGTTTCAGATTTATTAACGGTTCTGAGTTTGGGTGTTTCTATATTAACCGTTTTTTTAATAACTGAAGAAATATTTGACTTTTTAAGTGAAGAAGGATTAGTTGTATTTTCAGGTGTAACTCTATGTATATTAAAATCAGGAATAGAAAGATAATTATTTCCTTCCTCCGCTTGCACTGAAGCAGAAAAACACATAAAACATGAAAATAATATAACTAAAAATTTTACACAAAAACCCAAATTTGAATTCCTCAAAAAACACATAAAGTATAATTAGCTACTCTAAGCTTTATTATACTTTATAAATTCTATTAAACTATATTTTTTATTTTTTAGCCTATTAAATTCAGTTTTTGCCCTGAAGCTGTTTGTTTTTGCTGATTTGGATTATTTTGTCTTTCTTGTGCTTTTATTTGTCCATGTTTTTCAGTATCAGCTTTTGGCTGAAATAAAAGTCTATCAGATTGTGCTGTTTCTGCTCCTGCGAGAATTTGTGCGCTTTTTGCAGCGACTTGTTTATCTGCAGAAGAAAGCTCATCGAAGCTCTGAGGAGCTAAAGCGCCTTTAAGAGCAAGTTTTGCAGCATTTATAGTCTGATTTATTAATACTAAGGGTGCTTTTTTATCGACAGCTTCAGGAATATTAACAGCTTGATGTCCGCCTGTTATTATTACTCGGCCATCTTTGTCTGTTTTCGTTTCGTAAACAGGAGAACCGGAAGCCTGACTTCCAGAAAAAGCCAAATGGGCTTCTTCATGTCTTTTAACAAGATTATTTTGAGCTGCTATTTTTTGCTCATATTCGCCAAAAGCTACTTGTTTATCAACTTTATTACCGTTTATCGTTGAAAATATGCTTTTCTGTTCATCATTTTTTGATATAGAAGCTGAAGTAAATCTGTAATTACCGTCACAATTAACGTAATCATTCTGTGGTAACCTTACAGGATAACTTATTGGTGATATTGTCATCTTCAAACTCCAAAAGTTTTTAAACTTATTAACAATTGTATAAACAAGTTATATAAGTATAAAAACTTTCAAGGAGAAATTATTGACAAATTGTTAAGAACTTTTTACATCTTAATGAATTAATGACATTTAATTGTATCCATGGGTGGATTAAATAATGGTTTATTTGTAGATGCTTTATGACAATTTGCTTTATTATTAGCAAATAATGGTTCATATTTTAAATTTGCTGATTCAATTTTTACAGATCCAAGCATATAGTTCTGAATATCACCTGGTTTTGGTGCATGTATAGATGTTTCTTTATACACTATTTTTTTAACTTCTTTATGTTGATGCGCTTTTTTAACAGGTTTATATTTAACTTCATGTTTAATTTCAAGTGCAGGAACATCTTTCTTTTCAGGTTTATCAGGTGTTCCTATAAAACCGCGTCTTGCTGCTTCTTTTTGATCTTCTTTTAATTGATTCATTCTAGCTTCAAAAGCTTTTTCATCTTTTTTCTTAGCTATAGAATTTTCTAATTCTTTTAATTTTGCTTCAAAATCTTGTTTGTCTTTATTTGTATTTGGTGCAAAATCATTTTCTTCTCTTTTTGGTCTTATAGAATCTTCTAATTTGTTTAATCTGTTTTCAAGGTTATTTTCTTGTTTTTCCGGCTGTTTGCCTTTTATAATATTTTCTAATCTGTCTAATCTGTCTTCAAGACTATTTTCTTGATTTTCCGGTTGTTGATTATTTTTTATCATATTTTCTAATCTGTTTAATCTATCTTCAAGATTATTTTGCTGACTATTTTGCTGACATTTATTATTATTTAAACCACCGTTAAAAAGTCTTTCAAGATCACTATTATCAAAATCAAAATTTTCATCATCACCTTGGTTTTCACATCCGCAAGAATTGTCATAATTATTATTTACTTGATGTCTATCAAATCTCCCATGATCGTTATGTCTATCAAATCTTTGTTGATCATGATGTCCATTAAAATGATGCGATTGAGGTCCGTTGAACATTTGCCCATGATGGTCATTTAAATGTTGAGGTGGTTGATGTCCATTAAATAGATTTTGTCCATGATCATGTCCATGTTCTCTTTGACTAGTTTTAATAACAAATCCAAAATTTCCATCACTGAATGCAATTCCAAAATTACCCATACGTAAATCCCTCTTTTTCCTCTTATGCCTCTATACTCATATAATTAATAAAACTATCACTGAAAATAATATTTCCAGTTTCACCTTTTACCTCTTATTAATATAAAAACAATTTATTTTAAAAAATTGCTAATTTAGGAAAAAATTAAGAAATTATTTTTTAATAACTTGTATTAAAAGCCCTATCGCCTGCATCTCCAAGACCTGGTAAAATATATCCTATTTCATTTAAGCCTGAATCTACACTTGCTGTAACTATATTTATACTGTCATATTTTGATGTAAGTCTTTCAATTCCTTCAGGCGATGATATTAAAGAAACAAAAGTTATATTTTCTTGAGGTATGTTCATTTCAGTAAACATTTTTACAGCTGCTACTGCAGAACCGCCTGTCGCAAGCATAGGATCTAAAAGATAAATGAAAGTTCTATCAGGCGATTTAAAAGAAGGCGGCAGATTATTGTAATAAGGGACAGGTTTTAAAGTTTCTTCATCCCTGTATAAGCCTATATGATGAATTCTTGCCTGCGGTAGAATTTCCAGCGCCGCATCTGAAAATATCAATCCTGCTCTTAAAATTGGAGCAATTATTATTTCCGCATCGGGAGCTATAATTTCCGCCTTCAAAGTGGTTAAAGGTGTTTCAATTGATGTAGTGCTTACAGGCAAATTTTTTGTTGCTTTATAAAATAAAACATGGGCAATTTTTTGAACAGCCCTTCTGAAATTTTCTGAGGGGGTATTTTTGTTTCTTAATATTGCCAAATTATTTGAAATTAACGGGTGGGTACACACTATTAATTTTTTTGTTTTATTTATTGATAATTCCATAAAATACCCTCTTATAAAAATTTTATCTAATCTATTATAGACATAAAAAGAGATGAATCAGCAAGACTCACCTCTTTTATTATATAATTTCAATTTTGTATAAAAAATTAAAATTCAAGTCCTGCTTCTCTTGCAGCATCAGCTAAAGCAGCAATTCTACCATGATAAAGATAGCCGCCTCTGTCAAAAACAACTTTGCTTATGCCAGCTTTTTTAGCTCTTTCCGCAACCAGTTTACCGATTTCTTTAGAAGCTTCAATATTGCCACCGTGCGGCATTTTTGCTTTTACAACGGATTCAACACTTCCTGCTGAAGCTAAAGTTACGCCTTTTGTGTCATCAATAATCTGGGCATAAATAT
>MFRJ01000106.1:0-2462 GCA_001784535.1 Candidatus Melainabacteria bacterium GWA2_34_9 | reverse complement strand
TGTCTTTTTGCTGTTACTAATTTTCTGTTTTTTTTGTTAATCATAATATCACCTTGAGTTAAAACTTATTTTTTACCTGTTTTACCGGCTTTTCTTCTTACATATTCGCCGACATATCTGACGCCTTTTCCTTTGTATACTTCAGGTGGTCTTTTGCTTCTAATCAAAGCTGCGATATCACCTACAAGCTGTTTATCTACGCCTTTAACAAAAATTTTAGTATTGCCTTCAACCACAATTTCAATTCCGGCAGGCGGATCTATTTTTACAGGATGGCTGTAACCTAATGATAGGTTTAAAACATTTCCTTCTTTTGCTGCTTTATAGCCAACGCCTTGAATTTCAAGCGCTTTTGTAAATCCTTGACTAACTCCAACAACCATATTGTTAACCAGAGTTCTGCTCAAACCATAAAGAGCACCGGTTTTTCTATCGTCATTGTTTGGTTTAAGAACTAATTTATTATCTTCTTTTGCAACTGAAATTTCCGGTCTCAATTCACAATGCAAGTTGCCTAAAGGTCCTGAAACTTTTACAAGGTTTCCTTCAATCTTTACATCTACTTTATCCGGTATTAAAACAGGAGCTTTTCCTATCCTGGACATTTTATCGGTCTCCATTTTATATTTTACTTTTTATATATTTAAACTAATTACCAAACGTAGCAAAGCACTTCTCCGCCGACATTTTCTTTTCTTGCTCTTCTGTCGGTTAAAAGACCTTTACTGGTGCTTACGATTGCAATACCAAGTCCGCCTAATATTTTAGGTAAATTTTTGGACTTCATATAAATTCTTAAGCCCGGTTTGCTAGCTCTTTTTAATTTGGTGATTATAGGCTTACCATCTGTTTTGTATTTAAGAGTTACCGACAATATTTTGAATTTGTCGACGTCTTTTACAGCAAAATCTACAATATAGCCTTCAGCTTTTAATACTTTTGCAAGTTCCACTTTGAATTTAGAACTGGGCATTTCTACTGTAGCATGATCAGCCATTCCGGCGTTTCTTATTCTGGTCAGCATATCTGCTATCGGATCTGTGTTCATTATTTTTCCTCTTTGTTTATATTTTCATTGTCATTGCGAGGAGGCACAAAGTGCCGACATGGCAATCTAAACTTATTACCAGCTTGATTTTGTTACTCCCGGTAACAAGCCTCTGTGAGCAAATTCTCTTAAATGAATTCTGCATAGACCGAAATCTCTGTGAAATCCTTTAGGTCTGCCGCACACGTTGCATCTGTTATGTAATTTTACTTTGGGATATTTTCCCGCAGCAACTAATGCTTCTCTTTTTCTTTCTTTCACTATCATTGACAATTTAGCCAAGATTTTTCTCCTTTTATATTGATTTCAATTATCTTTTTCTGAATGGCATTCCAAGCTCTGCAAGCAAAGCTTTTGCTTCTTCATCGGTTTTCGCGGTTGTAACTATAGTAATATCCATGCCTCTTACAACATCGACATCATCATATTTAATTTCAGGAAATAGCATTTGTTCTTTTAATCCAAGAGAATAATTGCCTCTTCCGTCAAAACTTTTATCGCTTATTCCTCTGAAATCTCTAATTCTTGGTAGAGCCACAGAAACAAGTTTTTGAAGAAAAGCGTACATTTTTTCGCCTCTTAAGGTAACCATTGTACCTATAGGCATGCCTGCACGGAGTTTATATGTTGCTATGGATTTTTTTGCTCTTGTAATAACAGGTTTTTGACCGGCTATTTTTGTAAGTTCATTTACTGCTGCATCAAGCATTTTTACGTTTTGAACAGCTTCACCTACGCCCATATTCACTGTTATTTTTACAAGTTTCGGGATTTCAAAATCATTTTTATAACCAAACTTTTCTTTTAATGTTGGTATCACATCTTCGTGATATTGATTTTTGATTTTTTTAGCTACTGGCATTTGTTTTTAACCTCTTATTTATATTTGGTACATTCCGACGCACCTACTTTTAGCTTTTTATTTGACTATACGTCAAATTGTTCGCTACATTTTTTACATACTCTGGTTTTTTTACCGTTTTCGAGTACTTTATAACTTATTCTGGTAGGTTTTTCGCATTTTTGACAATAAAGCATAACTTTTGATACATTCAAAGGCGCTTCCATTTTAATCAAGCCGCCTGCAAAGTTCGCCATCGGATTTGCTTTCATTGCTTTTGTTATCATATTCGCATCTTCAACGATAACTTTATTTAGTTGAGGTAATGCTTTTTTTACGTTTGAGACTTTACCTTTATCTTTTCCGGCAATAACCATTACCCTGTCACCGGTTTTTATATGAAGTTGGTTTCCTTTTACTTTTTTTACGTTTTTCATTTTTTGAATTCTCCTAAAGCACTTCCGGCGCAAGTGAAATTATTTTCATGTAATTTTTTTCACGCAGTTCACGGGCTACAGGTCCAAATACGCGGGTTCCGACCGGATTGCCGTCTTTGTTAATAATTACTGCAGC
>MFRJ01000105.1:1747-15209 GCA_001784535.1 Candidatus Melainabacteria bacterium GWA2_34_9 | reverse complement strand
AAGATCTTTTTCTCTAAGTTCTAATTCTTTATCAAGTGATTGAACTTGTTGCATTTGAGCTTCGTACCAGCCGCTTGCCACAGGGGATTGAGGAACTGCTCCTGATGTTGGAGAGGTAAATCCAAGTGTCATTGCGGATCCGCCTAAAAGGTTTGTATCATCTGTTTGGTACATTGCGTTAGCGAAAGCTCTTGCTAAATTTGAAGCTTGTTGAGCTAAACATGTTCTTCTTTGGTTTATAACTTGTACTTTAAATTCAATATCAGCTTTTCTTGCTGTAAGCATTGATTCTCTTCCGCTACTTGCTGCTAAACCCATAGTAATTCTCCTTTTTTCTTACCTTCATTTGTTATCATCACCACTACTCTTATATAAAAACATTTAATATCTACGAGGTGCATAAAAAGTATATACTGTTACATTTCTTTACACTGGGTCTGCGAATTATATTAAAATCAGTACTTTGAGCATCTTCTAATTATTTGTTTTTTACTTTAGAATGATTTTAGTTGTGTAGAGGAATAGTAGACAAAGAAAGAGAAAACCGCTTGATAGAAAGATTTACGGAAAAGGCAATCAAAGTAATTTTATTAGCACAAGAAGAAGCGTTTATTGCACAGCATGAAAAACTTCTCCCTGAGCATATTTTGCTCGGACTTCTAAGAGAAGAATCAGGGCTGTCTGCAAAATTGCTTAGAGCATCAGGCTTAAGTCTTGAAATTTTAAGAGCAGAACTAAAAAAAATGCCTCTTAAACAGGTTGAGCTTTCAGGTGTTTCAGAATCGTTGCCTTTTAGTCCGGCTGTTAAAAAGATTCTTAGAGAAGCCTGGTATGAAAGTCAGTCAGTGGGGGCATATTATGTTACGCCCGAAAACCTCTTTGTATGTCTATTGAGAGAAGAAAACACATCTATAATAAATATTTTGAGAAATTTTGATGTAGATGTAGCAAGGATTAAAACCAGTGTAAAAAGAGTTGCAGGCAAATCCATAAAACCTAATAACCATCCTGAAGACGTTTCCAGACAAGTTGTTTCTATAGCAAATATCGATACTTCTCTTTTATTTGAAGATGAAAACTTGAATAAAATAATGAAAATAGCTAAAGAAAAATTACATGAAGCTGAACGTGAAGCTTTCGGCACAGAGCAGCTTTTGGCAGGAATACTTGAAAATAAAGAAAATTGGTTGGTTCAGGTTCTTGAAAGCGAAGGCGTGAATATTAATAATTTTATGGACAAACTTAATGAAATTAATTCAAGAAAAGATGAATATAATGAAGACGAACCGCAGTTGACTCCTAAAGCTTATAAAGCAGTAAGTTCTGCTTATGATTTAGCAAGAGAATTCGGGTCAACATATATAAAACCTGAACATGTGCTACTTGGGATTTTGAAGGAGAGAAATGGTCTTGCAAGCAGGATTTTATCGGAATTAAATATTGATATAGATTCGCTTTACCACAAAGTGATTAACCCCATAGAAAAAGAACGACCTGAAATCCTTACTATTATTAAACTTGCTCAGGAAGAAGCAAGGAGAATGGAACAAAATATAGTAGGAACCGAGCAGTTACTTCTCGGGATTCTAGGTGAAGGCGCAGGCATTGCTGCAAAAGTCCTCAGAGATCTTGGAGTAACCTTAAAAGATTTGCGTATAGAGGTACAAAAAGTTATCGGCTTCGGGCATCATTTTTCTGAAGAAAAAGAAATGGTGTTTACTCCTCGTGCCAAAAGGGTTTTGGCTTTTGCATGGGCTAAAGCCAAAAAATTCCATCATTCCAAAGTTAAATCAGAACATCTTTTGCTTGCTATAACAAGAGAAAAAGATTCTATGGCAATGAAAGTGCTTGAAAATATAGGTGTGGATGTTCTTGAAATCAGGCAGGGCATCTTAAACGAAATTAAAAAGGGTGACACCACAGATTTTGATAAAGCTGAGTTTTGATTATATCTAAGCATAAAAAAATGGAGGATTTATCAACAAGACAGGGAAAGTAGTAATCAAACTTCAATCTCCGGTTGGTTGCGATTTTCAAGATTGCTTAGCGCTAATTTCAATAAAAAGACCAAAATTATGGGTTGATCTTGGTTTATAAATTGACAGTTTAATCTGTTATAATCAAATTCATGAAAAAATTGCTTACAAAAATTTGTTTAGTCTTCATGGAGTTTCATTCGTTAGTAATAGAATGTCAAATAATAAATAATTGATATAAAATATAAAAGGAAGTAGTCAGGGTAATCGCGAAAAGTGAGACTTTGAAAAAAGCCCCGTTTTTTGAGGAAAGTCCGGGCTCCACAGGGCAGGTCGCCGGATAACGTCCGGTGCAGGTGACTGTGAGGATAGTGCCACAGAAATGTTAACCGCCTATGTAAAGCTTACGCTTTGCAGGCAAGGGTGCAACGGTGGTGTAAGAGACCACCAGCAACATCGAGAGGTGTTGGCTAGGTAAACCCCGACCGGAGCAAGGTTAAAATGGGAATTAAGGCTGCCCGCCATTCCCGGGTAAACCGCTCGAGGTGTTTAGAAATAAACATCCCAGATAGATGATTATCACGATATCTATGGATATCGACAGAACCCGGCTTATAGACTACTTCCAATAGAAAATCCCGCTGATTCAGCGGGATTTTCTATATCTATAATTTTATTCAAAAATACTCCGAATAAATCCTCAATTGTTTTTTTATATATAATATAATTGAACTGATTTAATATACTTACTTAATTTAAGAGGAAATATTCATGCAGACAGAAATAACAAACCTTACCCAATCACAGGTAGAGCAAGAACAGCGGGAATTTATAGTTAATGTGTACAAATGGATGTCGATGGGGCTGTTTTTAACGGCTGCTGTTGCCTATATCGTATCGGGATCCAAACTCATAACTGATTTTATTTTCGGAAATATGCTTGTTTTCTTCGGACTAATTATTGCAGAAGTACTTTTAGTCGGACATCTTGCGGTAAATGTTAAAAAAATGACCGCCAGTACGGCAATGAATACCTTTTTGGGGTATTCCGCATTAAACGGCTTAACTTTATCCTGTATCTTTTTGCTTTATACCGCTGCATCCATAACTACAACTTTTGTTGTGACGGCAGGAACTTTTGGAATTATGAGTTTCTACGGTTATGTAACAAAGAAAGATTTAACCAGCATCGGTAATATATGTTTTATGGCACTAATAGGTTTGATTATTGCATCATTAGTTAATATGTTTCTTAACAACGGTATGATGTACTGGATTATCACCTATGCAGGAATCTTAATATTTGTCGGGCTGACTGCTTATGACACACAAAAAATCAAACAGCTCAACATAATTGGAAATTCAGGAACAGAAGAAGATGTTAAAGAATCAATCAGCGGCGCTTTAATTTTATATCTTGATTTTATAAACCTTTTCCTTATGCTGTTAAGACTTTTCGGCAACAAAAAATAAAATATAAAATGAATTTTTTAAAAAAAGAGCAATTTTTTCGAGTATGTTGTTTTTATATATATAAGCCTTACGATTTATACGGAAATAAGAACACACACAAACTCTATTTTGGAGGAAATTAACCATGGGCAGTGGTAGTTTTGGCAATTTTATAAAAGGTATCTGGCAATTATTCCTTAATTTTATAGGGTTTTTGTTTGATCTTGATTTCAGCGAAAAAGAACCTGAAAACCCTTTTACCAATGTTCCAAACCCTGCAAGGCTTAATGAGCAAAATAAAGTATTTACCTCAGACGATACTGAACTTCTGGAAACAGCTTTCGGCGAAGATGCTGCTGATTATATAAACCAACTTAGAAATGAAGTGGATTATCTTGTAAAAGAGCATAATCTTAAGCGGATGCAATCTATTCTTACGGTGCTTCCTCCGCAAAAACTTGCCGAGGCAAATGTTCCGACTGCAGTAATAAATAATGTTATTGAAAATATTTATGGACAGTTTGACGGAGATGTAATTCTCCGACCGGGCAAAATTAATGTTTTCGTTAATGACAGCGGAATTCGATTCGCTGAAATGTATATTGATTGTTATAAACCGGTTGAAGAACTTGTAAAAAAATAATTTAAAATTTTATCTTATCTACACTTTTTTTGAGGAAAAGATTTTAATCTTTCCCTCTTTTTATTTGTTTTTAGGTGGATAAAAATTTTGTATTCATTATTATATAATTGAGTCGAATATTATTAGATTGCCACGTCGGAAGCAAAGCTGCCTCCTCGCAATGACAGAGAAGAAAAATGAAAAAAATCAGAGCGAATGTTACTATTTCAGGAAGGGTGCAAGGTGTTTGCTACAGGCAGTGTGCCTTTCAAAAAGCTGTGGAATTAGGCTTGAAAGGATGGGTTAGAAATCTCACCACCGGACAAGTTGAAGCAGTTTTTGAGGGCGAAGAAACCCTCGTTGAAGAAATGATTGAATGGTGCAAAGAAGGTCCTACAATGGCAAGAGTAACCCATGTTGAAGTTGATAAACAGCCACCCCTTGATAGTTTTAGCGGTTTTAGTATAAAAAGTACTTTTGGTTGGTAGAAATGATTTTATCTTTATTAACAGCTTTAATAATATCTAATGTCGGGATTAATAAAGAGATTCTTTTATATCCTGCAAAAACCATTAAAAATGACGGGATGCTTCGAGGAGGAGTTTCTGTTGATAAAGATTTGCCTGAAGAATTTTACGGAACATGGGCGGTGAAAAGCACAATAATTGAAACCAACAACACCGAACTTTTTAATCAAAAAAGCACTGACATCTGGTCTTTTTCCAGAAACGGCGAAACTATAACGCTTTTTAATCCTGTAACAGGTGCAACTGCTTCAATAACAGTCAATGAAGTTGCAGGCAAAAAAGCAAAATTTACACGGGAGCATGTAGCAGAAAAATATACCGAAACAGAAACGCCTGAAGTGACTATTGAAGGTGCCAGCTTTTCAGGTGAAGATACATTAATTATTAAACATTTTTATAAAAATAAAATTTATAAAACAGATGTAGTAAAATATAAAGTAGAAGGACTAAAACTTTCCGGTCCGGCATTAAAAGATTTATTTGCAAAATAAAAATCGAAAAAATTGAATATTAGGAAGGGAATGGGATTCTAATGACACAAAAAGAACTAAATTATGATTTATTAATACTTGGCGGGGGACCAGCAGGACTTACAGCTGCTCTTTACGGAGGAAGAGGACTTTTAAAAACTGCTGTCGTTGATACAGGAGTAACAGGCGGACAATTAACCAATATTCTTGAAATTGAAAATTACCCCGGATTTCCTATTATAAGCGGTTATGACCTCGTGGAAAAAATAGAGGAGCATGCTGACAAATTTAATATCGACAAATTTATAATGCAGGAAATCACAAAAGTTGATCTGGTTTCACCTATTAAAACTGTTGAAACGACAGAAAATATTTTCAAAGCAAAAACTATAGTTATCGCAACAGGCGCAAAACTTATGAAAATCGGAGTCCCGGGCGAAATAGAGCTTATCGGTAGAGGTGTTAGTTACTGTGCAGTTTGCGACGGTGCTTTCTTCAGGGATAAAGAAGTTTGTGTTATAGGCGGAGGAAATGCCGCTGTTGAAGAAGCGCTTTATCTTACCAGATTCGCCTCAAAAGTTAATATTATCCACAGAAGAGATGCTTTAAGAGCCGAAAGAATGTATCAGGAAAGAGCTATTGCAAATCCTAAAATTAATTTTATCTGGGATACTGTTGTTACTTCTGTAAATGGAACTGACAAAGTTGAATCTATCTCCGTTCAGAACGTGAAAACAGGCGAAAATAGTGAACTTGCAACTGACGCTGTTTTTCCATACATAGGCTACAGTCCAAATACAGAACTTTTCGGAGAACAAATCAAGCTTGATCCAAAAGGATTTATTGAAACCGATATTAACCTTGCGACAAGCTGCGAAGGCGTATTTGCGGCAGGAGATGTAAGAGTTTCTCCGTTGAGGCAGGTGGTAATTTCTGCAGCAGACGGGGCAATTTCTGCCACCAGCGCGGTTAAATACCTTGAAGAAAAACAGGTTTTACACGTATAAAAATCAAAAGAGGCGATCAATAATCGCCTCTTTATTTATTCTTCATCGTCTTCATCTAATTCTTCGTCATCATCGTAAGAATTTTCAAGTTTGTCGCTTATTAATTCCGCGATGCTTCTTGCGATTTTACTCTGCATTTCTTCGGAACAATTTTCAAGCATCTGAACGGAAGTTTTAAGGGTAAGATCAATGTCGTACCATCTTTCATTTCCTTTTTCGCAGCGACCTTCCTGAACGGCTGTGAGAATATCCTCAACAGTATTGAAAGTGTTTGTTTCAATATTGTGTTCAATAATAACCTTAATTAAATTTAAGGCTACTTGAATTTGAAACTTGTCATCAGAGGTTTCAAGAATTCTCATTGCTTTTGAGAGAATGGGGTCTCTGTCGTACCATCTTCTGTAATTCATAATCACCCTTTGAAAAATTTTTAAAATGCAGACACGAATTAATTTAGGTCATGTAATTCTATCATTTTTATTGGTTAAATCAAATAGGGTACTAAAGATTTTAAGTTACTTGTTAATTGCAATAATCTCAGCTGAGCTTGTGGGCATTAAATCTGAATCTAAAGATGTTTTTATCCCACCAGTTATAAGAACATTGCCATTATTTAGAACTGTTAACTGGGACATATCTCTTTTTAGATATGAAGCCTTATAGAATTTAAGTTTATTTGTATTTGGATCATAAATTTCATAAAATGACGAATTACTAGGTATATCGTAGCCCTCAGAGATTAAAACTTTTCCATCATTTAATAATACTGAATCATAATGCCCTTTTGTCATAGAAGTATGTCCTGCTATAAAACTTCTATTAGTTTTTGGATCATATATTACTACTGTATTTGAATAATATATTATTGATTTTGAACCTATTAAGGTAGGGGTATCACTTCCCAAAATAAATATTTTTCCATTTTTCAGTAGTATACATTTATATATTCTTTTTAAAAATGGTATTTTACCAACTATCGTAAATCTATTAGTTTTGGGGTTAAAGGACTCAACTTCATCCGCGAACCCTTTTCTTGCAAGTCCACCAATAACCAGTATTTTCCCATCTGTTAAAAGAACTCTTCTTTCATCACCTCTGACTATTAGATATTTTGCTGTACCTGAAAAGACATCTTTATCCATATCATAAATCTTTACATATCTTCCTAAATCAAGAAAAACCTTGTTGTTTTTTAACAGTAAAGCATCACTCATCATAAAAAACAGGTATGGGGAATATGAGCCATTAACAGTAAATTTTTTTGATAGTTGTTCTTTTAAAATACATGCTTCTTGAGAATTAAAAAGTAAGTCAGAGTATTTTCTTTCAAATTTAGAAGTTTTGGGGTTAAAAATCTCTATACCACTAAAATCTATGATTAAAACTTTACCATTTTGCATCATAAATAGTTTTGGAGAACGATGAGAAAAATTAGTATCACTTATTCTATAAAATTTATTTGTTTTAGGATCAAATATTTCAGCTATTTTTACGACATTACTAGAAG
Source organism: Candidatus Melainabacteria bacterium GWA2_34_9 (assembly GCA_001784535.1). Taxonomy (GTDB): domain Bacteria; phylum Cyanobacteriota; class Vampirovibrionia; order Gastranaerophilales; family UBA9971; genus UBA9971. The sequence goes on along the minus strand of MFRJ01000105.1, from coordinate 7,648 downwards.
AAACATCACCTAAAATTAAGACTCTTCCATCTTTGAGAGGAATAGTAGAATGTCCAGCTCTCGGAACAGCCATATTAGGCAATTTTACAACTTCTATATTGTCAGCTTTTATATTATCTACTTTAGAGGGATTGTTTGTATTTTTTACTCTTATAAAAATAGCAACTACAACCAGTACTACAGCTAATAAAACTAAAAACTTTTTATTCTTCAAAAATTTATTCATTATTTTTTCCTCTTACCCGAATCCAGTTACTAATTACTTTAAAATTGCTAAAAATAAAAATTGATACTAAACAATAAAAAAATCCGACGAATTTCGTCGGATTTTTTTATATTATGAATTTTATTAAACTTTCTTTTCAGGTTGTTTTAAATCAGGGAATTTCTCTAAAACATCTTCGGGTTCTATAACCGTAAATAAATTTTCCGGTTTCGTTCCCAGAAGACCAGCTTTTTTATCCATATCATCATACTGCTGTATCAAACCTTTATAATAATCTTTGCCTACTAAAAAGATATTTAAAGGCGGTGTATCTTTTGCACGGTATTTGTTTTTAGCAATCAACGTGGATGCCTCCTGAATAGAACATGGTCCTCCCGGCATGATAAGAAAATTATTAGAAGCTTTTAAAAATCCATTTTCAATTCTGTCACTTTCTGATACTGCAGGTTTACTTATAACCTTGCAATGCTGCGTATCTTCATCTCCCCAAATAGGTTTTGTCAGTATAGCAAGATTCTTTTCAGGATTTTCCGGATCTTTTTCAGCGGACAAGGCACCTTTATATGCTGCACCCATTATTCCCTTATCGCCGCATCCGGTTAAAATACTATATCCTCTTTTTACAAGTTCGTTGGAAATGAGAGAAGTCATTGTAATAGCATCTTTTATAAAATCCGCATCTTTGGAAGACCCCAAAATCGTTACTGTATTATTTTTTGATTCGGAAGATATATACTGATCTTGAATTTCCAGAGGATTATCAGTCCCTCTAAAAGCTAAAACTTTATTTGGGTTTGATTTAATAAAAATATTATTTGGATTAAACCTTACTGAATTTACAATCATTTTGATTACCTCTTATACCTTGTATTTTTCATACCTAATAATTTAAAAACCGTAAAAATAAAAGTTGATAGTAAGAAATAAATTTATTGATACAAATTTAATTTAAAAAAATACCCCTCTAAAACAGAGGGGTATTTTTTATCTTATTACTTACTTTCTAGCCGTACTTGAAGCTTACGCCGCAGCCTGCTTTTGGGTATTTCCAGTCGAGAGTTTTTGCAGGGCAAACAATTCTGCATGCTCCACATTCAAGACAGTTTTCAAAGCCAACGAGGGTTTTATTCTGATCTTCGTCCCAACTGTAAACATTTGCAGGACAACAATAAGTACATGGTCTGTCTTTACAAACTTTGCAGTCTTCCTGATTCGGTTTTAAGTGTGTTTCCTCATCGCATTTGTATTTGACGGTAAACAGCTTATCATCTATATGTTCTGGAATTTTGTTACTCATCTTAGTAAAATACCTCCTACCAGTTTAATTACTTTTGTTATGTCGCCGAGAAGAGCAAAAGATCTTTCTTTAAGGATATTTCCGATAAAATCTTTGTACTTTTTCTGCTTAGGAATACTATCGGTGGTTGTAAACATATTGAAAAATTCATTAACTTTTCCGGGTAAATAGTATCCTAAGAATATTGTAGAATTTTCTTCAGCAAATTTCATCACATCTTTATAAGTTTTTAAATCTTTTAATACAAAAGAGTCATCAAGCTTTTGTCTATATAGCGCGAGCATATTTGAAGTAAAATCATTCTTTTCTATAGCTTCGATTGCTGTTTCTGCTGCAAGTTTTCCGCTGACCATAGCAAGGTTTGTGCCTTCCCAATGAACGTTATTTACAAGCATTGCAGCATCTCCGGCAATAAGAACTCCGTCTTTGTAAAGAGGAGGCATTGCACCAAATCCGCCTTCAGGAATAAGATGCGCAGAATACTCAAGAAGCTCTCCGCCTGCAATAAGAGGTTTTATTGAAGGATGCTCTTTCATTTGGTTTAATAAGTCATAAGGTTTTTTCTTGTGGTGTTTTAAGTCTTCCAAAGAAATTCCAACACCAACTACAACGGAATCAAGGTTTGTATAAATATATCCAAGCCCTACCATTCCCTGCATAGGTCCGCCAACTATGGTGTAAATTACGCCTGCATCTCCTTCAAGATTAAATCTGTCCTGAATTTTTTCTTTAGGAAGTGAAATAACTTCTTTAACGCCGACTGCAACATGTGCAGGCTCAATTTCAGGACGAGCCCATGCCTGTTTCGCAAGTAATGAATTTACGCCGTCTGCTACTATAGTAACTTTCGCATAAAATTCTTCCTGTTCTGTTTTCACCCCAACAACTTTTCCGTCTTCGATTATTAAAGATTCAACAAGAGTTTGAGGAACAATAAATGCGCCTGCTTTTTCTGCCTGTTCTGCGCACCATTTGTCCCATTTTGCTCTTATAACGGAAAAACTGCTATAATGCCCTTCTTCCGCGTGCTCCCCGTTTCTGTAGCCTATTATTGTGCCGTCATTATTGCCTAATAAAGCAAATTTATGTTCAACATTATGTCTTTCGACAGGTGCTGATTTCCAGAACTCCGGATAAATTTCTGCTGTAGGCTGCGCGTATATCGCCCCGCCAAATACGTTTTTACTTCCAGGATAGTCGCCCCTTTCGAGTACAACAACTTCTTTCCCTGCTTTTGCAAGTGTTATAGCTGCCGCAATTCCTGCCGGACCTGCCCCCACTATCACCGCATCAACAATTTCTCTTTCCACTGTGTTTTTCTCCTTTTTATAGCTGTTTTTTATTTTATTTCCTATTCGACTTTTTATTTTATAATAAAGGTATAGTGTATGCTAATTTTTTTGGTAAAATTTTACTAAGAAAATAACTAGGGGTTTTACAGAATGGAAAATAAAATTTTAAAGGCTATTGAAGCTTTAGATAATAAATTCGAGAAAGAATTAAAGTTTCTTAGAACTGAAACTAAAGAAGAATTGAAGCTTCTTAGAACTGAAACTAAAGAAGAATTAAAGCTTCTTAGAAATCAAACTAAAGAAAATACACAGATTTTACAAGCACTTCAACATTCAGCAGAAGTGAACAAAGCCGAGCATGATCAAATGATGATAAAACTGTCAAAAGTTGAAGGTTCAGTTGAACATGTAAAAATTGATGTCACGGGATTAAGAAAAGACCTGTCGACTATGGAAATCGTAACAGCTAATAATTATGCTGATATAGCCAAACTAAAGGCGGTAAAATAAAAAATGGATAAATTATTATTTATAGCGTTTCCTGCAATAACTTTTGCTGTACTGGCAGCAGGAATAGTTTTATTTGAAGCAGTTAATTATCTGGGAAATATATTTTTTTAAATTAAGAAAGTGAGAAAGTGAAAAATGTTCAAACCATCAAAACACAAAGCGGATATCGGCGTTTTCGGCGGATCAGGATTTTATAATTTCCTTGAAAACACTAAAGAAGTAGAAGTAGAAACTCCATATGGTTCACCGAGCGACAGCATTACTTTAGGCGAAATAGGCGGAAAAACAGTAGCTTTTCTTCCAAGGCACGGAAAAAGACACGTACTTCCTCCTCATAAAATAAATTATAGAGCTAATGTATGGGCAATGAAAGCTCTTGGAGTTTCAAGAGTTATTAGTCCTTGCGCAGCTGGAAGCCTTCAGCCGCATGTTAAACCAGGCGACTTTGTAATTTGCGATCAATTCGTAAACAAAACTTCCGGAAGAAAAGATACTTTTTATGATGGACCTATCACAACTCACGTAAGCCCTGCTGATCCGTATTGTCCAGAATTAAGCGGACTTGCTGTAAAGACAGCAAAAGATATAGGAATAAGTGTTCATGATAAAGGAACTATTCTCGTAATTCCAGGACCAAGATTTAGCACCAAAGCAGAATCAAAATTTTATACCGCACAAGGATGGGAAGTAATTAACATGACACAGTACCCGGAAGTCTATCTTGCAAGAGAGCTGGAATTGTGTACACTTAATATATCACTTATTACCGATTTTGATGCCGGCTTAATTGGAGATGTTGAACCTGTAAGCCATTCCGCGGTAATCAAAGTGTTTAACGAAAACAACGAAAAATTAAGAAACCTGCTTTTCTCTTTAATCGAAAAAATTCCTGCTGAAAGAGAAAGATGTGGATGTGGCGACGTACTTTCACATTCAAGGGTATAATTAAAGTAACAACCTCTGTCATTGTGAAGGATACCCTCTTTTTTGATTAATTATCAAAAAAAGAGGGGGCAGTCGAAGGCTTGACGTGGCAATCTAAAAAGCAAACAGATTCTCACGTCACTTCGCATAATGACAACTTACCAAATACAGGGAGGGGCACATGTCTCTTTATCAAGCAATAGCAAACTTATTCCAACTTTTTCAACTAATTCTTATAGTAAGAATTTTATTAACATGGTTTCCCAACATAAACTGGTGGAATCAGCCTTTTAAATTCTTACGGGATGTTACTGATCCGGTACTTGAACCTTTCAGGAAATTAATTCCTCCTATAGGCGGATTGGACCTTTCTCCTCTAGTTTTATTTTTTGTACTCAATATATTGGAAAAAGTTGTCTTAGGTTTTGTAAATATCTAAAATTTAAGTTGATTAATTTTGGTAAAAAAATGAAACACCTTAAAAAAATCTTTGAAACAAAACCTAAATCCGAATATGTTCATGAAATGTTTGACAAGTTGGCTGTTGATTATGACTTGATGAACAATATTATTAGTTTTGGAAGGCATAAATTTGTTAAAAAGCATGTAATTAAGAATGTTCCCATACGATATGGGATGAATATTCTTGACGTATGTACAGGCACAGGCGATATTCCTCTGTTCATCGCGAAAAAATTTGGAAATTCAGTTAAAATCATAGGCGTTGATTTTTCTGAAAAAATGCTGGAAATAGCCAGAAAACGCAATGATAAATATGATAATGCAGAATTTATTAACGCAGACGCTTTAAATTTGCCGTTTGAAGATAAATCTTTTGATGTGGTGTTTATAAGTTTTGGCTTGAGAAACCTTGCTGATTTGAGAAAAGGTATTATTGAACTTCAAAGAGTTACGAAAAAAGGCGGATACGTTGTAAATCTTGATATGGGAAAACCCAAAGGAATTGCCGGCTGTATGTTCAGACTTTATTTCTATTGGCTGGTTCCGTTATTAGGAAAATTATTTCACGGAAGTTCAGAGCCTTATGTTTATTTACCGGAATCCTGCGAAAGTTTCCCTGCTCAGGAAGAGCTTGTCAGGATTTTTTATGAACTTGGATTTGATGATGTAAAAAATTATAATTTTGCTTTTGGGGCATTAGCACAGCAAATTGCAAAGGTTTAAATATAGAAACCGAAGTTAGTGGCTTCACCCCTTCTATAAACAAATAAAATACCTTATTTTCTAACAGGCTTGGGAATCAAAAAATAAACAATAAAAAATACGACTGCCCCCATCGAAGCAAGAATCGTATATATAATCAGTTCCCACGGCCCATAGAAAAACATTTTTGTATTCCTGTTCTTAGTAGTATTTTTAGTAGAATAAATCAGATGTCTCTTTTTTTCATTAGAAAATATGCTTATAAATAAAAGAAGGCACGGTTAATATTTCTTCATGAAGTTATGTAACCTAAGATTGCAAAATATTAATCATGCCTGTATCCATGTAAAATAAAGCTTTTCAGTGTTTTTGTTAAATAAAATTTGAATTTTAAAAGCAAATTTTTGAACTATTCAACAAAACTTGTTACTATAGTTTTGTTGAGTAAATTGGTTGTTTGAATTTTGAACTCAACTTTTTATTTCTGT
>MFRJ01000105.1:0-1728 GCA_001784535.1 Candidatus Melainabacteria bacterium GWA2_34_9 | reverse complement strand
ATAAAAATAAAAACTGAATAGCTGGAAAATGTTTTGGGCGGAGAGGGTTGTTCTTGTATGAAGTGGTCTTTTACAAAATTTGACGATAATTGCATTATAAATTTGCCAAAAGATGTATTTAATAAAGAAAATATTGATATTCTTAAAAATTTAATTGAAGAGTTGAAAGATGATGGATGTAAAACTTTTTTATTAAATATGGGGCAGATTTCAAAAATAAACGATGTAGGGCTTGGAATGATTTTGGGGCTTTATAAGTTTTCTTTTTATCACGAAATAAATATCAGGCTTTATAATCTTCAGCATTATGTTTCGCAAATAATTTTTCAAACACGTTTAAATATTATATTTGATATTTGTGAGTGTGATGATGAAATTTTAACAAAAGTTGATTCTAAGGTTGCGCTTGTTGCGTAATTAACTGAAATAAAAAGAATAAACGGCTTGTTCAACAAGCCGTTTATTCTTTTTATTCTTTCTTAAGTGGGTTCTTCTTCTGATTCGGAAATAATTTTTATTACAGGTTTATTATGCGCATCTATAAAGTGATTGTATCTTTCCATACGCAGTTTTAGCCAGCCGATCATTGTATCTGAACCGTAAACTTCAATAATTCTGGTTCTTATATAGTTTTTAAAACTTTTATTGTGAGTTTCTTCAAGGTAAGTGTTGCATCTGCAATTCAGTTCTTCGATTAAGTCATAAAGAGTCCTGAGCCAAGCAGCTTCTGTGTTGTTTTCATTTACTCTGAATTCAATAATCATGTGCGTCCGTACCCTCAAATTTTATTTTTGCTGTTTTTACTATATATATTATGTTTCGATTATTTTCGAAGATACTTTATACTAAGTATGTAGTATTTTGAGGGATTAAGGTTTTCAGTAATATAAAGACTAATTTTTCTTATTAATTTTATACAGATATTATAACAAATTATTATTATGATTTAAACCTGTGTTTTGTAGAGTATAATAGATTTTAAAATCTCAATTTTGTTACTAAAAAGAGGTTATATTTATCACGATGAATTTAATAAATAAAAAAAATGGCAAAAGGCTGGCAGATAATCTTAAAATCGCCGACAATTTTTTTAAAAGATTGAAAGGGCTATTGGGCAGAAATGTTTTTGATAAAGGAGACGGTCTGCATATAATTCCCTGCAACAGTATTCATTCTTTTTTCATGAAATTCAGGTTTGATGCGATTTTTTTAAATAAAAATAACGAAGTTGTATATTTGATAGAAGACATGCCGGCATGGCGTATATCTGAAATTTGTTTTTCAGCTCATAGTATTGTGGAATTACCATCAGGCGTTATAACCGCGACAGAAACTTGCATTGGTGATGTTTTAGAATTTTCTGAATAACTTGGTTACCCTCAATCCGCAATAAAAAGAGGCATTGAGCATAGCTCTTTGCCTCAGGAGTCTTATTCTTTATAATTCTTAATTAATTAATCAATTTTCTTCTTTTTGTCTGTTGTTACATTGAATTTTTCACATTCTTCTTCGGTAAGATTTTTATTTCCGGCCATTGCTGTTCCAAGAATTCCACCGAGTCCGCTGAATTTTCCGGTAGGATCGATATTTAAGTATCCGCCGCCGTTTGTTATATTGATTTTGGAATTGCCGTCTCTTGATTCTATAACTGCATTTTTACCGGTCACAATGAGTTTTGTTCCGTCATTGAGTTTAACAGTTTTGCCATCTTTTATTTGTTTACCGTTT
>MFRJ01000104.1:28694-30669 GCA_001784535.1 Candidatus Melainabacteria bacterium GWA2_34_9 | reverse complement strand
AGCTTCATTTTTTGAAAGCTGTTCCTGAAAATAACATTCATAACCGTTAGGAATTCTTAATGACCAGTTTTCACTTCCTGAAGTCCCTGGCATATTATATCTTTCACGACTTCCGAAGAAATCAGCAAAGAATATCTGAATATTTTCGGCAGGACTTGCAAAAAGTTCTGCAAACTTTGCAGTTACAAATTTATGCGGATTTTGCATAAGATCTTTCTTGAATTCAGTTACATGTTTTTCTTTTAAATCAGATGAAAGGTTTTCTGCATGAAGTTCTACTATATTAGTACTATATAATTCATCAACCCAGCTCATCAAAGGCTGATTATCATGACTTGCTATCATTGCCCAGTGCTGTGATTCCGTATGTTTAATTCTGTAAGGATGATCTGCTACTTCAGGGTCAACAAACTGAGTCATTCTAATTCCGCTGAGTTTAAGTTTTTTCATTACAGCTTCAACAGGAGCGGTAATAGTTCCAAGGTCTTCACAAATAATAGATTCTTTGCCAATACCTTTTTCTTTAGCGGCTTCAATTACAATATTTTCAAGAATCCTTGCATATTCTTTGATTTGATCATCATTAACTGTTAAAACTCTTTTTTCGCTTTCAGGTCCGACTTCCTGATTTAAGTCTTTAATTCTTATCAGTGAATATTTGCCAAGTTTAGCGTGTTCAGGGGAAGAATATAGCCTTGATGCACCTTGTTCAGGTTTTGGAAGTTTGCCTGATTTGTAAACAAACGGGTCAATAAGCCCTATAATATGGTCAATTCTTACACCACCGGGATTTTCTTCGAACATTTTACCAAATCTTGCTTTAAAAAGTTTTCCGCCATCGCCTAGGCTTCCGTCTTTGTTGAAGATTTTTGCAGGGTCCATAACAGGGAATACCCATGCCTGTCCATCCTCTGAAAATGCATCAGGAGGACAGCCCAGATTCCATCCTTGCAGGAATAACGCCTGATTTGCCCAGTAATCTCTATCTGAAAAAGCTACCTGACAGTCGGCAATTGTTTTCATTTTATTGTTTAAAACAAAATCTTTTGTAGTTTGTTTTTGCAGGTCAGCTACAAACTGAACAAACTCATAGTACTCTATTTCGTCTTTTTGATTAGTTTTTAGTTCGGCTATTCTCTTTGAAGCTTCTTTTACTGAAAATTTGCCGTCAGTATTAAAAAGGTTTTTATCAAGTTCATCTGCCCACATTGGCCAGTAATCATTACCATGTTTTGTGGAAATTGCTTCGTATAAAGCATCTTTTTCCAGCCAATATTGATTTTTTTCAACGAATTCAAGTAATTTTTTGTTTAACTTTTTAATTTTAGCATCGCCTTCTGCTAATTTCTTTTTGAAATTATTAAAAGCTTCTCTCAAAGCAAAATCGCTGTTTTTATAAATATATTCATAAGCTACTCTATTGTGTTTATTCGGGTTTTCATTAACAATTTTATCAAAAGTTTCGGAGGATAAAATACCTGCAAAATCTTTCTGTGTAAGCTGATAAAGATCTATAAACAGAGGATTGTTTGAAAACATTGTTCCTATATAAGGAGAAGCATCGATTGATTTTGTTTTTCCTTCAGGACCAAGCTGAATTCCATTAAAACCAAGACCAGAAATAAATTCCATAAAATTTTGTCCGCCTGAAGTATTTGGAGAACCAATACCATAATCCTGTCCCTGAACAGCAGGAAAACTCGGACCATGAACAATCATTGAAAGATTTTTCTTTTTCAAAACTTTCAGCGCTTTTTGAATAGCTTTTTTGATTTCTGTTTTTTCCTTTTTAGAAGTTTCTTTACAGCTGGTCATGTTCATTCTTTCTTTTCTCCAAAAACTTAAATAAACTTTTAAAATATTATATTATAGTTATAGAATCATAGTAAATGAAATTTTAAGGAATTTTATGAAAGCAGCTGTATTCAAAGAACCAGATAAACCGTTATATATAGAAGAAATTCCTGTTCCAGAA
>MFRJ01000104.1:12903-28641 GCA_001784535.1 Candidatus Melainabacteria bacterium GWA2_34_9 | reverse complement strand
AAAAAGGTCAAAGGGTTTTAATTCCTGCTGTACTTACCTGCGGGAAATGCGAATTCTGTCTTGAAGGACGGGAAAACGTCTGCCAAAACATGCTAATGCCAGGAAATCATATAGACGGAGCTTTCGCACAGTTTATAAAAGTTCCTGAAAAAGATATTATTTTGATGCCCGATGAAATTCCTCTTGAGGAAGGCTGTATAATTGCGGATGCAATTTCTACTCCTTATCATGCTGTTGTAAACAGGGCAAAAGTTAAATTAGGTGAACGAATTATCGTTTTCGGTTGCGGAGGTGTGGGAATTAATGTCGTACAGATTGCGGCATTGCAAGGGGCAGAAGTTATTGCATGCGATATTGACAATAACAAGCTTGAAATTGCGCTTGAGCTAGGCGCAAAATATGCTTTCAATCTCGAAAAAAATCCTGTCAGGGACTTTCTTAAACAAAACGGTGGGCTTGTTGACGTGGCTTTTGAAGTTATAGGCAAACCGGAAACAATAGAAGCGGCTTACAAGTCTTTGGGATTAACCGGAAGGCTTTGTATTATAGGATACACAAACCAGAATATCGCCATTAATCCCGCTAAAATCATGTTTTATGAGCAGGAAATTATTGGTTCGATTGGTTGCAGACCTTTGGATTATTATGAAGTTTTAAAACTGGTTAAAGAAGGCAAAATAAAGCTCGACAAGCTTATTGCCAACAAGTATGAACTTGAAGACATAAATAAAGCCCTTGATGAGTTAAGGGCTTCAAAGGTTTTAAGAAATATCATTTTACCTAACGGAAAGGGGCAAGATACTCTTTATTAAATCCATTATGCTCTTTTATCCAAAGCTGATAAAGTAGCAGCAATTCTACCTGCTTTAAAAGCGGCAATATCAGCATCTTTATAAGGGAAGTCATATCCTTCAAAACTATCTACAATTGCATGATTAAAATCTCTTTGAAGTTTTGATTTTTCTTCGAGTTTAGCTACTCTTTCTTCAATAGATATTTCACGTTCACCACCAGGCATTCTTCCAAAAGCTACTTGTTTTAAATTGTTTTGAGGGATGCTCATTCTGTTAATACTTAAACTCATTTTTATTTCCTTCTTTTCTTAAATTTTCTAACCTTCTGAATATACAAATCTCGTAAACATAAAAAATTGTTATTTGATTTCCCTGTTTTTACAAAACGTAATAAAAATTTTTGCCTTAAGCGAAAAAATTCTTATAATTTTTATCACCCACCCCTTTTTAAATTCCAAGATTGTCATTCTGAGGGCTTTAGTCCGAAGAATCTGTCCTATTTTCAAATATAGTATTAATATTCAAATGGTCAGATCTTTCGCTTTGCTCAGGATGACAAATACAGAATTTATTCCACAAACAAAACATCAACAAATACGTTATATAGTTGATGCCAAAAAGGCTTAAAAAGTTTATTTTTAGGTGACATAGGGAGAAAAATATGCAAATCGGGGTAAGGGTAGGGAAGTGAGTCCAAAACTCAATAGCGCTAAAAAATCAGCTTCAAAAAATGCAAAAGGAGAAAACAAAATTTCTCTGCATTATTATTTTGATTTTTATGAAAAAACTTTCTGCGAAAAACTTTCCGATGCAGCAAGCGAATTTCTCGTTTCTTACATTGATTTTAAGCTAGTCGGAATTGGTGATAAACCCTGTTCAATATGGCAGGACAGCGACTATTTTGTAACACAGGTAAACGTTTCCAGAGAACATTCCGTCACGATAAAAGTTTCTGATGCCGCTGCAAACCTTATTTTCAGAAACGCACTCGGTGACAGACCAAAAGAAACAGGTTATTTAAAACTAAAAGATATAACAGAACTTGAAGCAAAAATACTTACAGCCTTTAACGAATTTTTGTACAAAAAAATCAGCGGAAATTTTCTTACCCCAAAAGAAATAAAAAGCGTTGAATATGAATTAAACAGTGAAGAAAAAACAATTTATCTCGTTTTCTATATTAGCGGAAATACCGAGGATGAATCAGGAAAAATAATGTTTATATTTCCTCAATTCATGTTAAGAAGCATAGCCCCTATAAACAAACCCGAATTACCTTTAAATCTTGATTATTTTAATCCCTGTCTTGCAGAAACAAATATAATAGCCGGTTATTCTAGAATTACCCTTGATGATGTCAAAAATTTAGACCTTGAAGATATTGTAATTCTTGAAAATAGCCATCTTTATTCGATGATACTGAAGAGTCATGAGAATTTAAGGATTAATATTAACCCCGATCCAAATATTGTAATTAATTTAGATGAAGATAACGGAGATGATACCGTGAGTAAAGTAACAGGAAACATTTGGGACAGTCTTGAAGTAGATCTGAGCGCAGAATTTGAAAAAGTAAAAATTAGACTCGGAGATTTAAGACATGTCGTAGAAGGTCTTGTAATAGACGTAGCACCAATTGCGCAGAACAAACTTTTTCTTAATGTTGAAGGAAAACAGGTTGCTGCAGGCGAACTTGTCATTGTCGGCGACAAATACGGAGTTAAGATAACAGAAGTTTATAATGATGCTAAATCAGTAAAACATGAACCTGCTGTTGCTATGGCTTCTCAATCAACAGAGAATTTACGACAACATGAAAATGCTCATTCAGACCAATATTCTGACGAAATGGATCACGAGCAAGATGAAATAGACGATTCCGATTTTGATTTCAGCGATTATGAAATAGAAGAAGACGTTTAAGAAAGGATAAGGAGTACAGGGATTATGACAGGGTACTTAACAGGCTTTTTGGTATACATGTTGGCGATGTTGGGGGTAATTTTCATTGCTCTCGTTGTTGTTAAAAAAAGTATTACTTTCAGCTCCGTGAAACAAAAGAACAGTTTTTTAAAAATCGAAAGCCGCTTAAATATTGAGCCAAGAAAAAATCTTTATGTTATAAAAGCCGGAAATGAAAGATTCCTTGTTTCTACCGGTATTGAAGGATGTCAGTTTATGACAAAAATTGGAGAAAAAAATATTCCATCAAAAACAGAAATTTCTACAGATATAATAAAAAATTTGGAAATAAATAATCCAATCAGTAAAATGATGATTCCTAAATTGGAAATGCCTGCTTTAAGTCCTGATTATATTGGACTTAAAGAGATTTTAAGAGAAGAAAGGTTTTAATAATGGATGTCGACGCTTTATTAAAAGACTTAAACCCCGCAATGCAGTTAATGATATTAATGGTGGCTGTTACCGTTCTGCCATTTGTATTTATGTGTATGACAAGCTTTTTAAGGTTTGTTATCGTTTTTTCTATATTAAAAACAGCTCTTGGCACCCAGCAGGTTCCTCCCGGCATGGTCATAATAGGGCTTGCTATGATTTTGACGTTTTATTCAATGTCGCCGGTATTTGCCGAGATGTATCAAAAAGGCTCTGTACCTTATGAAAAAACAGGTTCGGTTGTCCTTGCAATGAAAGAAGGTTCTAAGCCTCTAAAAAACTTTATGATGCGGCAGACAAGACAAAGTGATATTACGTTTTTTATACAGTCGCTCAGAGGAAAACCTCCTGCCACGCCTGATGACATAGGCATTTGGGAAGTTGCACCCGCTTATATTATGAGCGAATTAAAAACCTCATTTGAGATAGGTTTTATTATATTTATACCTTTTATAGTAATAGATCTTATTGTAGCAAACGTTCTTCTGGCTCTCGGTATGATGATGTTATCACCTACGATTATATCTTTGCCATTTAAGCTACTTATATTTATTGCTGTTGACGGCTGGGGAATGATAGTACAAGGACTCGTCCAGAGTTTCAATTAAATTAACCGAAAGGAACAAACCTCATGGAACTCATGATGGAACATTTAGGAAAAGGAATAATTGTAATGCTAATGCTTTCAATGCCTTCCGTATTAGTAGCTGCCGGCATTGGTCTTGTAGTTGGTATTCTTCAGGCTGTAACACAGGTACAGGAACAAACAATAGCAGCAGCTCCAAAAATTCTGGGTGTTTTTCTTGTTATTCTTCTTTTAGGCGGTTTTTCCATGAATATGATGGAGGATTATTTTAAAGAATCTTCCAATATAGCATTTAATATTATTCCTCGTGATGAAGAAATGGTTTTGCCGCCATCAAATACTTATAGCCGGGGAGCACAACTTTATGAAGAAGAATTTTACGGTAAGAAAAAGCCTGAAATTAAAGAAATTATGAAAAATCCCGGAAAAGTTCCATATTCTGACCCAAAATTCAAACAATCTTACACAAAAATGCCTAAAGATAATTCAAATCCACCTAATTTTATAGAAAGTAAGAAAATCCATTCAGGAAATTAATGAGGTTATATGAAAAGCTTTAAACCATACATAATTATTCCAGCGATTTTAATTTTTATTCTTTTTCTTTCAGCAAAAAGTTTTGCTGCTCCAGCTTTGCAAATAAATAAAAACTTAAATCTGTCTGTTAATTCTCCTCATCTTTTAACATTTGATGAAAAGATAATTCGTTATAAATTTGCAAATGAAAAGGATTTCAAAGCAGAAATTCTTTCCAATCTTTTCAATACCAAGCAAGAACTACTTATTAAACCGCTTATTGAATCAAACAATAAGTTAACTGTATGGACTGAATCCAAAGTTTATAATATTAACTTTGAATTTGAACAAAATAAAGAATTAAAAATTCGTGAAATTCAGGAAAAAGAATCGTTTATTGACAAATCACCTGTTTTATCAGAAGAAACATCCGGTATGACAGATTTTGAACTTGACAGTCCTCCGAAATTATTAACACATTAATTAAAATAGAAGAAATAAGCATATGGATAGTTTTTTTTCACTTTTAAGCCAAATACCTGATTTTAACAAATATTGTGGAGCAGGGATGCTTATTTTTGCCAGAATTTTAGCTTTTTTATCTCTTGCACCTGCTTTTAGCCGTAAAGATATTCCTTCAATAGTAAAAGTCAGCTTTGCGTTATTGTTAACTTTTTGTTTTATCGGTATAGTTCCTGAAACTACAATCCCGAAAGGTACTTCTTATACTGTTTGTATAATTTTAAATATTACTTTTGGTTCTCTTCTAGGATTTGTAGCTCGAACTATTTTTCAAACAATAGAAGCCGCGGGCGAAATAGTTAATATGCAAATGGGATTACAGTCTGCGATGATGTTTGATTCTTCTGCTAAAGCTCAAGTATCAATTATGGGAAAACTTTTTATGTATATAAGCACAATAATTTATATAGAAATAGGGGGATTATATTGGCTTTTTAGTGCTTTTAAACGTGGGTTTGAAATCTTTCCGCTTTATGCAACGGTCATTCCTATGGATAAATTTGTAAATTTAGACTTCATTATTATGTTGACAGGAAATGTATTATTTATAGGGTTACAAATAGCTTCTCCTGTGCTTTTAGTAACACTTGCTCAAGATATTATTCTTGGAATTATTTCAAAAACAGCTCCTCAAATAAACGTTTTCCAGCTCAGCTTTGTATTTAAACCTGTTGTAGGTGCTGCTATTCTTGTTATAATTCTTCCATTGCTTTTTAATTCAATTACGGATTATTTCATATATTATCAAAAGATTTTTTAATTTCTGTTTCCAAGTTTTCTATACTTTTTTTAAGAATTTTTCAATAAATCATTTTTTGACACCCATCCCCAACCCCTTCCCTAAAGGGAAGGGGTTGGGGATTTATTTTGGGCTCGCTTTCCGTCGCATTCTGCGACTCGCTCGCCATTTTATTTTTTTTAATAAAGACTTTTTTATTTATCATTTAATTTTTGAAATTGAAATAATGCAAAATCCATTATTTCGGCATGATCAAATGCCAGTTCAGGAAGTTTTTTAACACTGAACCATTGAGCATCCTTTGCGTCATCCCGAGCCCTTACATTAAGTTTTGAGGAATCGTCAACAAAAGCATAATAAACAACACTTACTGTTCTTCCTCTCGGGTCTCTGCCAACGCGACCAAAAGTTCCCAACTGTTTAAGGCAAATATCTTTTATACTTGTTTCTTCTTCAAGTTCTCTATGTGCTGCTGCCTCAAGCTCCTCGTCATATTCCACAAATCCGCCAGGAAACGCCCATTTATCCTTAAAGGGTTCATATTTTCTTTTTATAAGCAGTACTTTTAAATCTTTTTCATCTTCGCAACTGGAAAAAAGGATTATATCTGTTGTTAGTGCAGGGTTTTTATATTCTTTTGCCATTTTAGTCCTCATAAACTAATAGGAAAGAGCTTCCACCCTTTCCTATTTTATATTTTTTAAATTATATTTAATTCTTTGAAGCTTCTGTATCTGAAAATTCTTGCGCAGCAGCAAATTGAATTATTGCAGCTTTTGCCATAGGGTCTGTAAGCTGTTCTTTAACTGCGCTTCCAAAAGCAAAATCACCAAGAGCAGAAGCTCTCATTACAACGCTTGGTCTCTCTCTAAGAAAAGGTTTCATGTCCTTGGAAACAGTTGCCAGTCTTTCAGGGCTAATTGTAATTCCTGTGTCCTTATCTTCAAACCCTTTAAATGCCGTTTTTTTATTTTTCACCATAGACCGACCGGAAAGAGCAGTCATGTCATACAGGCTTTTTCTTGTAACTTCTTTTTCGGGAATATTTGGAATTTCTTCTGCTTTTTCACTTTGATTTGCGGAAAATACAGGTTTAATGCTGTGGACATTACCCGGCCAAATATTGGTTTGATCGTTATTTTGGATGTCGCTCATTAATTAATCTCCCGATTAAAAACTTCCTCGATATAAACACTTAAAAACAAATTTTTTGAAAAACATATAACCCTTATAATTAAGAATAGTGTACATTAAATTGAAAAATTATCAAGAAGATATTTCATATCTTTAACTGCCTGGGCTAATCCCACAAAAACAGCTCTGGAAACTATTGAATGCCCTATATTAAGTTCAACCATTCCCGGGATTGATATAATTCTTTTTACATTTTGATAGTTTAATCCATGACCTGCATTTACTTTTAAGCAGAGCTCCTGTGCCAGTTTTGTGGCTTCTTTCAGGTCATTAAATATTTTATCTTCTTTCGGTGTATCAAAACATTCCGCATACTGTCCTGTATGAAGTTCTATAAATTGAGCTTTTGTTTCAGCACTTGCTTTTACTTGTTCTAAATCAGGATCTATAAAAAGGCTGACAATTATTCCAACACTCAAAAGCGGTTTTAAGTATTCTTTAAGATATTCTTTTTGTCTAACAACATCAAGACCGCCTTCTGTTGTTAATTCCTGTCTTTTTTCAGGCACAAGTGTGACGCTGTAAGGTTTTATTTCCAGCGCAATTTTTTGCATTTCTTCAGTTGCAGCCATTTCAAGATTAAGTCGAGTTTTAACAGTATCACTTAAGATTTTTACATCTCTATCATTGATGTGTCTTCTATCTTCCCTAAGATGAACGGTTATTGCATCTCCGCCTGCAAGCTCAACTATTGCCGCAGCAGAAACAGGATCCGGCTCAACTCCGCCTCTTGCCTGTCTTATCGTTGCAACATGGTCTATATTTACTCCCAGTGTAACCATTTTAATTTCTCCCCGGATTTATTTTTTATTGAATCTGAAAAAATTTTGCAAATTAAATTTTTTCTTTTCCATTGCCGCTTCAATTGATTTTTCTCTTACTGATTCTGAAATACCATAAATAAACTCCAACTCTGACCTTAAGTGATCCAATCCTTCTATTTGTATTAACTTTCCGCTATTTGCAACAGAAATATGCCCTGTTTCTTCGGAAACAACAAGACAGGTTGCATCAGAAACCTCTGACATTCCTATCGCGGCTCTATGTCTTGTCCCATACTGCCAACTTAATTTAGGATCTTCTGTCAACGGAAGCAGCACGCTAGATGCAAGGATTTTATCACCGTTGATAACTACAGCTCCGTCATGCAAAGGAGTATTAGGATGAAATATGGTTAATAATAATTCGGTAGTGATTTTTGCGTTTAATGTTGTTCCCACTTCAAGGGTGCTTTCCATCCCTTCATTATTCTGAAACACAATCAACGCGCCTGTATGCGATTTACTGAGGTGTTTTATTGCATTCACAACCTGATCAATAATTTCTTTTACATCTGATTCGATATCTGTAACAAATGAAGTCTTGGTAAAAAACCCGCGCTGTCCCAAATATCCAAGAAATCTTCTTAATTCCGGCTGGAATATTACTACAAGTGAAAATATTACAATATTTACGACACTTTCAAGAACCTTGCCGATAATTGCAAGATTAAACAATTTGCTCATTAAAAGTGCTACGAGCAGCATTAAAATGCCTTTTAACAATTGTTCAGCGTGAGTTCCTGTTATATATCTGTAAATTTTAAATATAATAAAGCCTAATACAAGAATTTCGAATACGTTAACTATCCTCAAAGACGAGAACATAGGCGCAACAAATCCAATGAGGGAATGGTAGTCAATATGCGGCAAGTATTCAAACACTTGTACGGTGAACCCCTTTAAGTTTTTAAATGGCACAAAATACCAGAATTTATCTCGATTTTAAGGTCTTCAATAACCGCTATACAAGATGACAGTTATTTTTCTTCAACCTTTCCGGAATTACATCAAGAGAAATTAAATCCTGATATGTTTCTCTTTTTATTATAACATCAGATTGCCCATCATGTACAATAATTCCTGCCGGTCTCGGCACACGGTTGTAATTACTGGACATAGAGTAATTATAAGCTCCTGTACAGTATATGCAAATAATGTCACCCGGCTCTGTTTCAGGCAATTCAGCATCATTAATCAAAATATCACCTGATTCACAATATCTTCCAGCAATAGTTACTGTTTCAGCAGCTTCTTCGTTAGCTTTATTAGCTACAACTCCATAATATTTTGCCTGATACATTGCAGGTCTTGGGTTATCTGCCATACCACCGTCAACTGCCACATATTTTTTGCCTTCGGGAACTTGTTTTGAACTACCCACTGTATAAAGTGTAACTCCTGCATTAGAAACAATGCTTCTTCCGGGTTCAACAACAATTTTAGGTTCAGGCAGTTCATATTTCACCAGATTTTGTCTTAAAGCAGTTAAAATAACTTCTGCTATCTCATAAATTGAAGGGGGATCGTCTTCTGAAATGTATTGAACTCCAAGACCACCGCCTAAATTCATTTCTTCAAGTGTAATACCGAATTTATCGCGAATTCTAGCGAATTCAGCAACAATAACTTCAACCAAATCAGCATAAACATAAGTTTCAAAAATTTGAGAGCCAATATGTCCGTGCAATCCTTTTAAATTAAGATTCGGACATCTTTCTTTTATAAGCTCTATAGCTTCATCAACCTGTGTTAAATCAAACCCGAACTTGCTGTCAAGGTGTCCTGTCTGAATATATTCGTGAGTATGACATTCAATACCCGGTGTAATTCTCAAAATAACATCAACCTGAATATTTTTAGACTGGGCAATGCTATTAAGTAGGTCTATTTCAAAGAAATTATCAACTGTTATTCTTCCAATACCCGTTTCTAAGGCAAGTTCCAATTCTTCGGAAGATTTGTTGTTTCCGTTGAAATAGCATCTATTCATTGGAAAATTTGCGCTTGAAGCTGTATAAATTTCTCCACCGGAAACCACGTCCAGCCCGAAACCTTCATCTTTAAGAATGGCGCAAATTGCTTGCGTCATAAAAGCTTTTGAGGCAAAAAGCGTTGAAACATTGCTATATGAAGAAAAAGCTTCTTTATACTGCTGACAACATTTTCTTACAGTTTCTTCGTCAAAAACGTAAAGAGGAGTGCCGTAGGTTTCAGCTAATTCAACAACATCACATCCGCCTATTTCAAGATGACCATTGTTGTTTATTTTTGTAGTAACCGGCATTATAGATTGATTGACTGTATTTTGCATGGTTTAATTCCTTTTTAGTCTTCTGCATTAAAGCCTATTTGTTTGGGCTTTGTTATATCGTGTAAATATGCTAATTGCTGAAATATTTCTTCAATATTAGTGTTATTTTCCCTTGCATAACTTATAAGCGTTCTTTCAATCTCATCAACTCTTTTAGATAAGTCTTTATTGGCTAAAGCCATTTCTCTTAATTTAACGAAAGCATTAACTATCTGAACACTTACTGCGATAGCTTTTTGACTATTAAGAACAGTAGCAAGCATTAAAACACCATGTTCGGTGAAAACATAAGGCAGGTAACGTCTCCCGCCATAGTTTCCACTTGAGATCACAAATTGTGATCTCAAGTTTTGCCATTCTTCATTATTGACTTGAAACATAAAATTTTGAGGGAAGCGGTCAAGATTTCTCTTGATTGCCTGATTTACAATCCTTGTTTCAACTTCATAAAGTTGTGCTAAATCACTGTCAATCATTACTTTTTTACCGCGAATAATGAAAATTTTATTTTCTATTATTTGTATAGGAATTAATTCGTTAGTCATTTAAAAATGCCTTAAAATTTCATAAGTTGTATTTCTTTGTGCCGCTTTAAATCCGGCTTTTTTAATATTATCGATAATTTCACATATTGTCGTCCTGTTTGCAATTCCTGCCGCCTTGACAACGTTCTCCTCAAGCATTGTACCACCAAAATCATTTGCTCCAAACCTTAAACTTAGCTGTGCAATTTTTAAGCCCTGTGTTACCCATGAAGCTTGAATATTAGGAATATTATCCAGAACCAATCTTGAAACCGCAAGGATTTTTAAATAATCATGCGCTGTAGTCGAACTGTCACGCTGAACTTGTTTCAGGATCTGTCCATTTTGAGATTCATGCAATAATTCTTCGTTGGATAGATTCCGAATCAAGTTCGGAATGACAACATTAGAGGCGAAAGTCCATGGAATAAATGCTGAAAAACCACCTGTTTTGTCCTGTAATTCCCTTATTTTGAAAAGATGATCCACCACATGTTCGTATTTTTCGCCAAAGCCAAAAACCATAGTTGCTGTGGTTTTTAACCCTAAACCATGCGCTATTTCCATAATATCAAGCCATTCCTGAGAAGAAATTTTGTTCGGGCTGATTTTTTGTCTTATTTCATCGCATAAAATTTCCGCCCCGCCTCCAGGTATAGATGATAAGCCGCAGTCAATGAATATTTCCAGAAGTTTTCCAGGAGTTAATTTATTATTTTTGGCGATAAAGCTTATTTCTGACGGTGAAAAAGAATGTATCGTCAGGCTTGGAAAGTCTTTTCTTAAGTTTTTTACAAGTTCGAGATAATAGTAAAGAGGAATATCAGGATTCAGCCCACCCTGAAGAAGCAGTTGTGTGCCGCCTACGGAAACAAGTTCGTCAATTTTTCTTTTTATAGTTTCATAATCAAGAACATAAGAGCCTTTTTCGTCTTTATCTTTGTGAAAAGCACAGAATTTGCATTTACAGGTGCAGATGTTTGTATAATTTATATTTCTGTCCACGACAAAAGTTACAGGCTCATTATCAGGATGAAATTCTTGTCTTTTCTCATCCGCAAGCTGTCCAGGTTCTAAAATATTATTATTTTCAAGAAGTTTAAGTGCTTCAGCTTTATTTATTCTCATTTTTATATTTTACCAAATACTTTGTCCTTACAGCAATTTTTTTAGTATAGTTAAATTACTATGATAAAATCAGCCGAAGAAAAATTTATATATAAACCCCCTGTTAAGAACCATGATGCAGTTCCAATGTGGTTTTGTTTTCCTGCAACTTCTATGATCGGGATGTGTTCTCTCGGATATTTGCATCTTTTCAGACTTTTTGACGAAAACCCAAATATTTATCCCGAAAGAATCTTTACAGACACAGACAGACCTCTACAAAACATCAAAGATGTGGAGATCATAGGATTTTCTGTGTCTTTTGAGTTCGATTTTCAGGGAATTTTTTCTATTCTTAAAAAATACAATATTCCTTTCAGGGCAAAAGACAGGAACGAAAATCATCCGCTTATTTTTGGAGGAGGACCTGTTTTAACGACAAATCCCGAGCCTTTTGCGGATTTTTTCGATATTATTGTTGTCGGAGAAGGTGAAGAAGTTCTCAATAAAATGATGAATGAATACAAGGAAGTAAGAAATTTAAGCAAAAAAGAACAGCTGATTCATCTTTCAAAGATAGAAGGCGTTTACATTCCTTCTTTTTATGATGTTGAATACAATTCTGACGATACGATCAAATCAATCACTCCAAATACAAAAGATGTGCCTGAAAAAATCAACAAAAGACACATAAAAGATTTAAATAAAAGTCTTTATACGCCTATACTCACAGAAAAATCAGTATTCCCCGGCATGTTTCTTATTGAAATAGCGCGGGGCTGCCCGAAAAGATGCCGTTTTTGTATGGCTAGTTATCTTACACTTCCTGCAAGGTATCCTTTATATGAAAATGTCGTAAAAGCTATAAACAAAGGTCTTGAATATTCGGATAAAATAGGACTTTTAGGGGCTTTGATTACTGAACACCCTGATTTTGAAAAAATTTGCGAGTATATTTTAATGCTCAAAAAAGAAAAGGATTTTAAAATTTCTGTTTCATCACTAAGAATTGATACAATTACTCCGATAATAGTTCAAACACTTGTTGAATGCGGTCAGAAACAAGCCACCATATCAGTTGAAGCCGGAAGTGAAAGGCTTAGAAAAGTTATAGGCAAGAAACTTACGGAAGAAGATATTTCAAAAGGTCTTAAAATCGCTCGTGAAAAAGGATTAACAGGTTTAAAAATTTACGGGATGATCGGACTTCCTACTGAAACACAGAAAGATATTGAAGAACTCGCTAATCTGATGAAAAAACTTAAAAAGGAAAACAAAGGTTTTAACCTGACTTTAAGCGTCAGTTCTTTTGTTCCAAAAGCTCAAACACCTTTTCAGTGGGAAGAGCGACCTGATGAGAAAATTATTAACACAAGAAGCAATTATTTAAGGAAAGAATTAAATAAAAATAAGATTTTATTTAAGCCTACAAGCGTTAAATGGGATTACATACAGGCAATAATTTCTCGCGGAGATAGAAGACTCTCATCCATCCTTGAAAAAGTCTACGAACTGGGCGGAACGATAGGAAGCTGGACAAAAGCTTACAAAGAAATTTCACAGGAATACCCCCTTCCTGATTTTGACTGGTATGCGAACAGAAAAAGAGATTTTTTGGAAATTCTTCCATGGGAGTTAATAGACACTGGTGTTAGCAAAGAAACTTTACACAAAGAAGCATTAAGAGCCTACTCTTTTTGTCCTCCGGAAGAAACTCTTTAACTTCAACGTAAGAATCTGTCCTTTTTGGAACTATAACTATATTTGCGAGTCGTATAGATTATCACGCGACAGCCGGTCGACCAGAATGATTTTTTTGTTATATTACAATGCAAAATTAACATAAGTAAGTCTACAGGGTAATTATAAAATCATTAATAATGCCAACCGGCATTAACCTACTGGCATCATAGTTTTTAGATGTTTTTATAATAAGATATAAAGCTGTAAAATAACAAAAAAATTAGGATAAGTTTAAACAATGAAAATTTTATTATTATATCCGCAATACCCGGATACATTCTGGAGTTTTAGAAAATCTTTAAAATTTGTTTCCAAAGAATCAACTTCACCGCCTTTAGGGTTATTAACCGTAGCTGCCTTGTTACCGAACGAATTTGAGAAAAAATTAATCGACATGAATGTTGATAAATTAACAGATACAGACCTACTCTGGGCTGACTATGTCTTTATCAGCGCAATGATTACTCAAAAAGATTCCGCTAATAAAGTAATAGAAAGATGTAAAAAGCTCGGAGTTAAAACAGTAGCAGGAGGACCATTATTTATGAGCCTTCATGAAGAATTCCCAGAGGTAGACCATTTTGTTTTAAACGAAGGTGAAGTAACAGTTCCCTTATTTTTGGAAGATTTAAAAAACGACAGTCTGAAGAAAATTTATACGTCAGACATAAAACCTGACATAACAAAATCGCCAATACCTCAATGGAATTTAATAAACATAAAAAAATATTCCAAAATGGCTATACAGTTTTCAAGAGGGTGCCCTTATGATTGTGAATTTTGTGATATAGTTAACTTAAACGGAAGAATACCAAGAAATAAAACACCTGAACAGGTTATTAATGAAATAGAATCTCTCTATAAGGCAGGCTGGTCCTCTTCAGCTCATTCATCAATTTTTATTGTTGATGATAACTTTATAGGAAACAAAATAAAAGCAAAAGAACTTTTGAAAGCCTTAATTGACTGGAGAATAAAAAGAAAAAGCCGCATTACTTTTATAACAGAAGTATCTCTAAATCTGGCAGATGATGAAGAACTCCTTTCTCTGATGAGAGATGCGGGTTTTGACACTGTATTTATCGGGCTTGAAACACCATCCAAAGAAAGTCTTCAGGAGTGCGGCAAATTTCAAAATAAAAATCGTGATCAGACTCTTTCTGTAAGGAAAATTCAAAGTTATGGTATGGAAGTGACAGGAGGCTTCATTGTAGGCTTTGACAGCGATGATTTTTCTATTTTTGCAAGACAGATAGAATTTATTCAAAAAACAGGCATTGTTGTCGCAATGGTAGGCTTACTGCAAGCATTACCCGGCACAAAACTCTATGAGCGGCTAAAAAGAGAAAACAGGCTTCTTGTTAAAGGCAGTTCCGGCAATAATACGGATTTCTCAACTAATTTTCTTCCTAAAATGGATCCGGCTATTCTAATTAATGGCTATAAGAATATACTTTCATCTGTTTATTCACCGGAAAACTATTATAAGCGAGTTAAAACCTTTTTAGAACATTATAAGCCTTGCCATAAAGAAGATTTTAAACTAAAAGACCTTAAAGCGCTTATTAAATCTATATGTATACTTGGAATATTCAAAGAAAACAGAAAATACTATTGGGAAATATTCTTTACGTGTTTGTTTAAATATCCTGGATCTTTTTCTAAAGCAATAACTATGACTGTTTATTATGAACATTTCAAAACTATATTTGCCAGTCCTCCTAAATCGTTAAAACTGTCATTCTAAGAAAGCCAACATACATAATAAAATACTCGATCCATAAGTCGTTTACTTAGATTTTCGGAGATTGGTGCTATTCAGCTATAACCTTTTCAGTTATTTTATCATCTTCATTTATTTCTAAAGATGATAACCAGCTGTTGCAAGTATTTATAAACCTTTCACGCGAGCTGATATAAAGATCTTCCGCATGAAAATTATCGTGAAAAACAGTCAGTGCTTTTTTTTCACGGGCTTTATCATACAATTCCTGAGAATGCCACGGATGAACTGTAGGATCATTTCCGCCTGTCATAAATAAAATTGGCGCAGATTCAATTTTTTGAATCACATCTATGGGATTTTCTTTTTTTAATAAAAGATTTCCCGGGCGAATAGAAAGACTTCTCCACAGCTCAAATTTTTTAAAAGTAGGAATAAAAGCTTCTTTTTTGAAGAAATGGTTTTCAATTTTATCAAAGCTTACAGGTGCGCTTACCACTATAAGTGAATCTATATCATTGTATTTTGCTGTATGAATTATGGAAATTGCCGCACCCAAAGAAAAACCTATTAATCCTATTCTGGAATATCTTTGTTTTGCATATTTTATAACTGTTTTTATGTCTTGATATTCATTTGCTGTAAAAGTATAAAATCCCGAACTTTTCCCATGTCCTCTAAAATCAAACGTTATTACGTCACTATTTTCAAAAAAATCCTCCGACATAGCTTTAAAAACAGTTGAATCTTTGCACATATAC